>JBBKWN010000058.1:0-32025 GCA_037968955.1 Rheinheimera sp.
TCATTTATTACAGCGTCAAAATTGACAAGTGAAATGCTCGCCGATTGAATTTGAATAAGACAAGGCCAACGTCAACATTGGTACCCCCATCCCATTAGAAACCACATGCCACGTATAAAAGCAGGGAGTGTGAAACTAAGCGTGATACAACGACCTTGGTTTGTGGTACTTGATGTGATACTTGCTGTGATACTAAGCGTGATACAAATTGAAGTGAGCCGACGATTTAGGCTAGGTTTTACAAGGGTTTCAGGGGATTGAAGAGTTTTGGGTGGTAGCCTTACCAGCCACATCCCGGCACACACGTCATACGCTTCGGCTGCTTCCTTCCAGACCTGACCGGGTTCACGTACTAGTATTGCGAGAGGACCAATAAGGCCACCATAGTGTCGCGGCAAGTTGAGACTTACCAGCAATGCGGGCGCATTATGCGCAAAACTGCAAAGCTTCGCAACCCATTATGCAAATTCTGGTTTTTTCGCGGTCATTTGCTGAAAAAACAAGCGCATCTGCTGGCAATCCAGTTCGAAATTATCACCCGGCTGCAATAGCGGACCAAAGACTAACCGCTTAGCGGCATAATCCAAACCGAGCAGCTGAATGGGCACTTCGGCGGCTCTGGCGATATTCCAAAACCCTGAGCGCCACACCGTGACTTTCTGGCGCGTACCTTCAGGCGAGACACCAAGAATAAGCTTGGGCTGTTGCGTAAACTGACCGCTCATTTGCTCAACCACGCCATGTCGCTCCGAGCGACGTACGGCAATGCCGCCCCAACGAACCAACCAGTTGCGAAACGGCCAGACAAAAATACTGTGTTTACCTAAAAAAGAAATTTTCACACCTAGCGCTAAACTCGCCGCCATGGCGATGACAAAGTCCCAATTTGAGGTATGGGGCGCCACCGCAATCACCAATTTTGCCAGAGGCGGCAGATTACCTTCAATCCGCCAACCGAGTTTGTGTAACAACCAGCGGCCAAACTGCTGCGCCGCGGGGCTATGATGCCTCGGTACGACTGCAGGTAACTCTGGCCACTGCTGCATTACTAATCCCCCTATTTCGCCAACAACGGTTGATAGGTCGCTAGTAATAATTTGAGCCGTTGTTGATTTTTTAAACCTAAACGTACCATTTGTTTGTGCGCCATCGACAATTGTTCAATTTCTTTATCAGCAAAGGTGTATTGCACTGATTCCAGAGATAATCTTGGTTGGTCGGCAATCTCTGGCGCGGCTAATAAAAGTCGAATGGCTTGCTGCACGCGATCACGAAATTGTGCTTCTGGGTACCCGAGTTCAAGATAAGCTTGTTGTAAAAGTGGATACAGTTGATTGAACAATGCCACCACTTCTTCCTTAGGTGCACTTTCTAATAAATCCAGATAACGTTGATAGCGCTGATAATTGGCAATTTCCAACTGGTACTGCTGACCGTTTTTTAGCGCTTTAAAATCCTGTGATAAGCCTTTAAATAAGGCTTGCTCTGGTACCATCCGGCCTTGCGCAATATTATCCACCTGTACTACAAAACGTCGGATCATCTCTTCATCGACGAACAATGACGAAAGCCCGGCTTTCCAAGGCAAAGCAAGTAGCTTTTGTTGGACAACAGCATCAGATGCGTCAAGTGCAGGTAATGGCTCTTTGCTGGCAACTTCCTGCTCAGCTGGCAAAAGCGTAGTATCTGCGCCTGCATCGGCAGCCTGAGCACTTATTTCATCGTTAGGCTCCTGCTGTGCCGACAAAACATCACCAGGTTCCGTCGCAGGTGCTGCCACTACCGGTGCTGCCGGTGTTTTTTCTGCAACCACTACCGGCGTGGCTGCAGGTTTCAAAAAGTACCAAGCACCAGCGGCCAAAATGACCACGGCCACCACCGGCCCAATCCAGGTCGATACGGCAGTGCGGTTTAAAGTTTGATGGGTTGGAGTGCGGTCTGACATAGATCCCTCGCAAATAACGAATAACAACAGAGTCATACTTTACCCGAAGCATCAGCAGCGCACCACCCACCAGTACATCTTTGCCATCACCATTGATTCATTCTGTAGATCAGAGCGTTGCATTGTCCGGCAAAGTCAGCAATAGTTAGCAAAGTTCGAGTATCCACTGCAGGCTATTTGTTGTGTTGTATGAGTGATTTAAACCAAAACCCCAAAATTGCATTATTATTAACCGGTGGTGGTGCTAGAGCCGCTTATCAAGTTGGCGTGCTCAAAGCGATAGCGCAGCAGTACCCTCGCAACAGCAAATCGCCATTTCAAATTATTTGTGGTACCTCAGCTGGCGCTATCAATGGCACAGCGGTTGCCTGTTATGCCAGTTGTTTTCACCTTGGTGTACGCAAATTGGAATGGATCTGGAAAAACTTTCACACCCACCATGTGTATTATTCAGATTATTTTCGGGCGACTTATCATTTGATCCGTGGCTTTTTAAGCGCGTTTAAAGCGGACTACGCTAACCACAAACCGGTGTCGATGTTAGATAATAAGCCGCTCAAACTGTTACTCAACGAGCTCCTTGATTTAAAACGTCTAGACCGCAATATCATGGGCGGATACCTCGACAGCATCTCCGTCACAACCAGCTGCTATAACAGTGGCGACTCGATCACTTTTTTTCAGTCTAAAGATGCTGCGGAGTGGCAACGCTCCCGTCGCTGTGGCCAACGCACTTTGCTAGGCATCCACCACTTAATGGCGTCTGCCGCCATTCCGTTGGTGATGCCTTCGGTTCGTATCAACCAGCACTATTACGGCGATGGCAGCGTCAATCAATTGGCGCCATTAAGTGCGCCCATTCACCTCGGCGCCGATAAAATATTAATTATTGGTCTGGACCAACCCAGACGTCGTGAAAACATGCAACAAACGCCACACCACCCCAACCTATCAACTATCGCCGGTCATCTGCTAGACAGTATCTTCTCTGACACGCTGACTGCCGACTTAGAGCGGATGGTACGGGTGAATAAAACCATTCAGACACTGCAAGAGCATCAGATTAAAACTGAATTAAAACCCATCCAAAGTTTACTAATTAACCCCAGCACCAACTTTAACCAGCTGGCCAGTGAGTGTTATTTGGCGCTGCCTATGGCCATACGAAGCCTATTACGCTTTATTGGTATCAAACAACATTCTGATTCCAGTTTGGCCAGTTACCTATTATTTGAAAAATCATTTACAAAACGGCTGATTGAACTAGGTTATGACGATGCCATGCTGCAAATGGATCAAATTATGGCGTTTTTGGCGCCGACAACACCGCCAAGCAACGACAGCGTTTAACGGGCAGCTTTTTGCCGTCAACGCACTGACACTGAAAAAACAACAAATCATCTGCTTACATAACTTACTGTATTATATGACTATAAAATAATGGCACAGATCGTGCTCCGTACAATTATCACTCGATAATAGGAGCAAGCTGATGGAATTGTTCAGCTTTAGCGAAATGTCTCTGGATCACGTTCCAAGTTATGCCAGCGTCACATCGAAACCAAATTGGTCACATTTGACCAATACCGTGGGGCCAGGTTTGGTTGAACAACTACAAACCAGCCTCGATTTGGCGCAGCAGCTACAAATTTTTTCGATGGCCGCCGGCAAAGTTTTGCCACTGACGGCAATTGAAATGCATACCGCGGTTGGCGTTTTTAGTGCGGCAGGCTCCCATCACGCCGAACATGAAAATCGCAGTATGTTGCTGCTCAATGATCAATGTTTGGCAGAATTAATCTATCAAAGCGAAGTGCCCATTAGCCCGCTGCAGCAACGTCGTTTGCTAGAGCTTGAAACCCAATGGTTGTTCCCTTTAAGAAACGCTTTGGTCGTCACGCGTTTACAACAGCTAGCACTCAAGGATACGTTGACCGGATTAGGCAATCGACGCTTTTTTGATGATGCCTTTGGCAAAGCAGTGCAATTTGCTGAGCGTAAACAGCAGCCCTGTGCCTTGATTTTACTCGATTTAGATAACTTTAAAGCGGTAAATGATGTACACGGCCATCACGCAGGTGATGAAGTCTTGCTGGCGGTGGCAGATGCTATGCGCCATACGCTGCGGGTTAGCGACAACCTGTTTCGGTTTGGCGGAGATGAATTTGCAGTGCTACTGACATCAGAAGATGCCGCTAGCGCCGAACTCGTCGCCCATCGCTTAGTCAAAGCTATTTCGCAGCACCATATATGCGACAAGTTTGGCGTATCAGCCAGTGCCGGTCTTGCGCAGCTGGTCGAACAGGAAGATTGCAAAGTTCTGTTTAACCGTGCCGATAGTGCGTTATATCAGGCGAAACACGCGGGTAAAAACTTGGTCCGGCATTCCTTAAAAACCAATCCAACAGTGGCAGAACTGGCCAAAGCTTAAGTGGTGGGGGTCGGCAACTTAGTGACCGACACCCAACTTAACGCTTCGTCTGGATCACAAGCGGCTTGATGATCAACAACCAGTAAAATTTGCTGCCCGGCAATGATTGACGGCATGGAGCCACGTTGCCAGGGCGGCACCTTCCAAATTTTGCACCATTGTTTTAACGGTTTACTGTGCGGATAAGCGACAGGTTTAAAACGGTAATTCAGCCAACCAAAACCTAGTTGCAAGGGTTGCTCAATCGACACTGCTAATGGCCAATAACTGGCTTCCACCGCCATATCTGCCTTTTGTTCTTGCCACAGCAAACACCTACCATCGGCCAACTTGACCATTTCGCCTGATAACAATGGCTGCACGCTGGGTGAATTTGCCATTGTTTCTTGTTGCTGAGCGCTGTTAAGTAGATAAAGTTGCCCGGCAAAGCGGCGTAAGCAGAATGCCCCTAATGTAATGTGTGGCTGCGCATCGGCTTTGGCTTGAACGAGTTCCCGTAAAATACGATTTACCCGCTCAGCGGGCGGATTTAATCCAAATTTTTTCAACCACAATCGCAGTAATAAGATCTGGGTTGGCGCTTGATATTGCTGCAAAGCGTTAAGCATTACACCGTCAGCAACGCTAATTTGTGCTAGTTGCTGCTGCAGTAATTCGTCATTCAATTGTTGCACTTGCGCCAGCTGCTGCATACTTCGACTGGTGGTAGACGCAAATTGCCCCCAGCGCTGTTTTAATAGCGGCAGCACTTCGTTACGTAAAAAATTGCGATCAAAACGGCTATCTACATTGCTTTCGTCGTCAATCCAACACAGCCGCAGTTGCGCAACAGCGGTTTCCAGTTGTGAGCGTTCGAAGCCTAACAGCGGACGTAACAACCAGCCCACACCACAAGGTTTGGCGTGGGCAATCCCAGCAAGGCCGGCCGGACCACTGCCGCGTTTGAGCGCCAATAACAAAGTTTCTAATTGATCATCGGCATGATGCGCCGTCAGTACTGCACTATGCATACCGGAACCGGCTAGACTTGGCGTTGCATACGCCATGATGGCTGGGTCGACAATGTTGGCAGCGTGGCTCGAAACAGCTTGCTGCTCACTATCGAACATCGCCAGCTGCTCGGTCAACACTTGGTATCGAAGATGGCGGGCTTGCGCTTCAATATTGCTATCGGCACTAAGCCGGACATGGCGCACAAGCAGCGAGACTCCAAGCTCAGCACACTGTTTTTGACAAAACTCAGCCCAAAGATCGGCATTTGCGCTTAAGCCATGATGTACATAAACCGCTTGTAGCTTGCGGCCTACTGCGCGCGATTGCCAGCGAACCAGCAGCTGTAGCAACAGCATGGAATCCAAGCCACCACTGAGTCCGAGCAATACGTGGTGAATACCATAGCTTTGCAGCTGCAGTTCAACAGCCGTATCGAGCTGACGAAGCAGCTCGGTAGTTTCGTGTAGTACGTTCGATGAGAGTTCCGACATAAAAAAAGCCGCGCATGGCGGCTTCCTTTTTAGCAGTAACCGAAGGACATCAACCGTTTATAGCGGCGATCCAACAGTTCAGCAACGGATAATTTATCCAGTTTGGCTAAATCACGTAATAACGCTTGTTTCAGGCTAGCCGCAATTTGTTCATGGGCGCGGTGCGCACCACCCAACGGCTCAGCAATGATCTCATCAATCAGATTTAGCTCTTTTAAGCGGGGCGCGGTAATTCCCATCGCATCAGCAGCAAGTGGCGCTTTTTCGGCGCTTTTCCACAAAATTGACGCGCAACCTTCTGGCGAAATGACCGAATAAGTACTGTATTGCAGCATATTGACCTGATCGCCAACACCAATGGCTAATGCACCACCAGAACCACCTTCACCAATCACCGTACACAGCACCGGTACTTTTAGGCCTGCCATCACTTTTAAGTTACGGGCAATGGCTTCACTTTGGCCACGCTCTTCGGCACCAATCCCTGGATAAGCACCTGGCGTATCGATAAAGGTAATAATTGGCATATTAAAGCGCTCAGCCATTTCGAACATACGTAACGCTTTACGGTAACCTTCAGGACGCGGCATGCCGAAATTACGTTTGATTTTTTCGTGCGTATCGCGACCTTTCTGATGGCCAATCACCATCACGGTGCGCTCGCCTAAGCGCGCAGTACCACAAACAATCGCCGCATCGTTGGCAAAAGTACGATCGCCGGCTAGTTCGTCAAAATCAGTAAAAATGTGTTTAATATAGTCCAGGGTGTAAGGACGCATAGGATGACGCGCCAGTTGCGCCACTTGCCATGCACCCAGCTCAGCAAAGATTTTTTTGGTCAGTGTCAGGCTCTTTTCTTTGAGCTTATTCACTTCTTCTTCTAAGCCGAGATCGAACTCGCCATTGCGGCTGACTTTGCGCAGTTCTTCTATTTTTGCTTCAAGTTCCGCAATCGGTTGCTCAAACTCTAAATAATTCAGCATCATCGACTGTCACTACCTACTTAATTAAATTCAAGATGTATTGTTGCTAATTGTTTTAATTGATGCAACAAAGCGTCTGTGGGTGTTACCCACCATTCTGTTCCTAACGCCATCGTCACAGCGCCTTCCTGGCGATGATACCGGACCTGTACCGGCACCGTGCCAGCTTTAAATTCAGTCAGTACCCGCTGCAACCTTGGCAAATAATCTGCGCCAACCTGCGCTGAATCTACCACAACCAACAGGGATTTAAGACATTTTTCCCTCGCTTGGGTGATTTCGACCACTTCACGGCCGGTCATTGTAAGGCCGCCGCTGAAATCATCAAAGCTGACCTGTCCAGAAACCACCAAAACTCGGTCTTTTTGCAGCAGATGCTCGAAGTTCTCGAATTGTTCGGGGAAAAAACGTACATCTAGCCGCGCCGATTTGTCGTCCAGCTGCACCAACGCCCAGCGGCGACCTTTTTTATTGACTAATACCCGCACCGAAACCACTAATCCGCAAGCATGCACCGTTTGGTCGCGCCTGCCCGGTTGCATTTCAACCAGCCGGCAACTGCTGTAATGATGTAATTCCGCCAAATAACGGTTGATCGGATGGCCGGTGAGGTACAGCCCTAGCGTTTCGCGCTCCCCTTCCAACCAAACTTCATCCGGCCAAATAGGTACCTGTTTAAAGGCTTTCGCCGACATTTCAGGCTCTGGCGACAGTAAACCAAATAAATCACTTTGACCAACAGCTTCCGCTTTGGCATGTTGATCGGCCGCCTTCATTGCTTCTTCTAACGTCGCCATCAACGACGCTCGATGTGGCCCTAGCCTGTCCATTGCCCCTGATAAAATTAACTTTTCGATGACTCGACGATTCAGCTTTTTTAAATCGACCTTGGCACAAAAATCGAATAAATCGACAAAAATGCCTTTTTGCGTACGAGCTTCAATAATGGCTTCGATCGGGCCTTCACCAACGCCTTTAATCGCGCCGATACCATACACAATATGCCCTTGCTGATTGACGGTGAATTTGTACAAACCAGAATTGACATCAGGTGGAATGAGATTGAGCTTCATTTGCTCACATTCATCGACCAAGGTGACAATTTTGTCGGTGTTGTCCATATCCGCCGACATCACGGCCGCCATAAATTCGGCCGGAAAGTGGGTTTTCATCCACAGTGTTTGGTAAGAAACCAGCGCATAAGCCGCCGAATGCGATTTGTTAAAACCGTAACCGGCGAACTTCTCTACCAAGTCGAAGATTTTCATCGCCAACTCTGGATCAACCCCGTTATCGGCAGCTCCATTTTGGAAGGTATCTCGCTGTTTGGCCATCTCTTCTGGTTTTTTCTTACCCATCGCCCGGCGCAGTAAGTCAGCACCGCCGAGTGAATAACCCGAGAGCACCTGCGCGATTTGCATCACCTGCTCTTGGTACAAAATAATGCCGTAGGTCGGTTCCAGAATGGGTTTGAGCGACTCATGTTGCCAGGTGGCATCAGGGTAAGAAACGGCTTCGCGGCCCCGCTTGCGGTCGATAAAGTTATCGACCATGCCCGATTGCAACGGGCCTGGTCGGAACAACGCCACCAAAGCAATCATATCTTCGAAGCAGTCAGGCTGCAGCCGGCGAATAAGGTCTTTCATGCCGCGCGATTCCAGCTGAAACACCGCCGTAGTTTCTGCTTTCATCAGCATGTCGTAGCTTTTTTTATCAACCAGCGGAATTTGCGTGATATCAACCGGCGGCTTGCCTTCTTTTAAATGCCGCTCATTAACCATATTCACTGCCCATTGCAAGATGGTCAGTGTGCGCAGGCCTAAAAAGTCGAATTTAACCAAACCAGCATATTCAACATCGTTCTTATCAAACTGGGTGACTGGGTTATTGCCCTCAGAGTCACAATACACCGGCGCAAAGTCGGTGATTTTGGTGGGTGCTATCACCACGCCACCGGCGTGTTTACCGGCGTTACGGGTGACGCCTTCGAGGCGGCGCGCCATATCAATTAAGTCTTTCACTTCGGTATCGGCCGCATAAAGCTCAGGCAACCGTGGCTCTTCGAGAAAGGCCTGCTCGAGCGTCATGCCAGGCGTTGGTGGGATGAGCTTCGAAATCCTATCGACAAAACCATAAGGATGCCCCAGCACGCGGCCGACGTCGCGAATAACCGCTTTGGCCGCCATAGTGCCGAAGGTGATAATTTGCGATACCGCTTCACGGCCGTACATATCGGCGACGTGTTCAATCACTTCATCCCGTCGGTCCATACAAAAATCGACGTCAAAATCGGGCATTGATACCCGTTCTGGGTTCAAAAACCGCTCGAACAGCAGATCAAACTCCAGTGGGTCCAAATCGGTGATTTTCAGTGCATAAGCCACCAACGAACCGGCACCTGAGCCACGACCCGGGCCTACCGGAATATCGTTATCTGTTGACCACTGGATAAATTCCATCACCACCAGGAAGTAACCGGGAAAGCCCATCTGGTTAATCACGTCGAGTTCAATCTGCAGCCGCTCGTCATAGGCGACTCGCTTCTCTAGCCGTGCTGTTTCATCTGGAAACAAAATTCTTAACCGGTCTTCCAGACCTTCACGTGATTTTAATACCAAAAAATCACCGTCACTCATCCCACCCGTTGGAAAGGCTGGCAGAAAATACTCCCCCAACCGAATGGTGACATTACAACGTTTGGCGATTTCGACCGAATTAGCCAGCGCCTCTGGCAAGTCGTGAAACAACGCCTGCATTTCTTCGGCGCTGCGTAAGTACTGCTGTTCGCTGTAGTTTTTCGGACGACGTTTATCTTGCAGTGTGTAGCCATCATGAATGGCGACCCGAATTTCGTGTGCTGAGAAATCGTCTGGCGTTAAAAATACCACTTCATTGGTCGCGACCAATGGCAGACCCGAGTCTTCCGCCAGCGTCACCGCTTGTTGCAGATAAATTTCTTCATCAACCCGGCCTGTACGCGTCACTTCAAGGAAAAACCGGTTTGGGAAATATTGCTGATAAAACTCGACCAGTTGATCGCTGCTACCTTGATTACCTTTAATTAACGCCTTGCCCAGCGGACCATCTTTGCCACCAGACAACAAGATTAAACCTGCGCTGTACTCAATCAGCCAATCGTGATCAATCTGTGGTTTATCTGCCACATGACCGCGCAGATAGGCTTTGGACAGCAACATGGTGAGATTTTGATAACCGACATTATCAGCAGCGAGAATTAACAACCGACAGGCTTCGCCAGGGAACAATGGATGCTGCACCCAAACATCAGCACCAACAATCGGCTTGATGCCAGCATCATGCGCCGTGCTGTAAAATCGCACCAAACCACACAAGTTCATCTGATCGGTCAGCGCCAAAGCCGCCATGCCATGCTTTTTGGCAGCGCTGACAATAGGCTTAATTTTACTGACACCGTCAATCATCGAAAAATCGCTGTGTACGCGTAGGTGAATAAAAGCCGGTTCCATGGTTATCCTTGGTTATTCATCAGTGTGCCCGCCAGGCCCACGCTCAATGGCTTCACGCACTGGTTTATAGCTGCGACGATGTTCAGCTAAAATGCCATGTTTGGCAATCGCTGCTAAATGCTCTGCTGTGGGGTAACCTTTGTGACTCGCAAAATTGTATTCTGGATACAGCTGATGCAAGTCGCTCATTTCGGCATCGCGCGCCACTTTGGCGATAATGGAAGCAGCGCTGATTTCCGGCACTAAACTATCGCCTTTGACTACGGCACTGCCGAAGTGTTTTAAACCATCGGGTACCCGATTGCCGTCAACCAACACCCACTCAGGCTGAATGTGTAACCCATCGACCGCGCGTTGCATTGCCAGCATCGTGGCGTGCAAAATATTCAACTGATCAATTTCTTCAACTTCCGCCCGACCTAAACTCCAACTCAGCGCTTTGGCGCGAATTTCATCGGCCAGTAATAACCGTTTTTTCTCACTGAGTTTTTTAGAATCATTTAAACCACTGATTGGATTGTTCGGATCGAGGATCACCGCCGCAGTAACCACAGCGCCGACCAGTGGCCCGCGCCCCACTTCATCCACGCCGGCAATCAGCGCCAAATCTGGTCTTTGGTAGTCGTAGGTGGCCGCAGCTTTTACAACTTCAGTCATGTAATAACTCCAATACCGCTTTGGCAGCTTGCGCGCTGGCATCGCAGCGAATTTGCTGGTGAATATCGGTAAAAGCAGCCTGAGTTGCCACACCAGATTGCGCTAATAGCGGTTGCATGGCTGCAACCAACGCTGGCACTGTCACTTCATGTTGTAAAAACTCCGGCACCAGTGCTTTTTTGGCCAGTAAATTTGGCAAACTAAAATAATCAACTTTTACCAGCCAACTGGCAATTTGATAGGTCAGCCAATTTGCTTTATAGGCCACCACCATCGGCGTTTTTGCTAACATCGCCTCTAATGTCGCAGTGCCGGATGCGATTAACACGGCATCAGCGCTGGTCAGGGTTTGCCGCGCCTGCCCAATCAATAAGGTTAACTGCAGCTGTGGTGCCACTTGCTGCCAGATTTGCGTAAATAGGTCAGCTTTGGCCTGTGTCACCATATTGCACACTAACTGTAACTCGGGGTTTAGTTGTTGCAATTCACGCGCGGCCTGCAAAAAGTCTGGTGCTAATAATTTAATTTCGTTGGTTCGACTGCCGGGCATCAGCGCCAGAAGTGGCTGCTTGGCAGTAAAACCGAGCGCGGTTTTAGCGGCGTTTTTATCGGGTTGCAGCGGCATTTGGTCGGCCAACGTATGACCGACAAAGGTACAAGGAACCTGATGTTGATCGTAAAAAGCTTTTTCAAAGGGTAACAATGCCAACACCAGATCAGTGGCCGCTGCTATTTTAAAAATTCGTTTTTGGCGCCAAGCCCAGACCGACGGGCTGACATAATGCACGGTTTTTACCCCAGCTTGTTTTAACTTCAGCTCTACTGGTAAGTTAAAATCGGGCGCATCGATACCAATAAATATATCAGGTTTGTTTGCGGTAAAATGTGCGAGGATCTCCCGCCGAACTTTTAACAAACGGGGCAACCGCCCCAAGACTTCGACCAGCCCCATCACGGCCAACTCTTCCATATCAAACACGGTGCGAAGGCCTTGCGCTCGCATTCGATCACCGCCAATGCCGTAAAACTCAGCATTAGGCTGTGCTATTTTTAATGCCCGAATTAAATCAGCGCCAAGGATGTCTCCGGAATGCTCACCGGCAATTAAGGCAATTTTCAGAGGTCGCAGGTTATTTTGCATCACGTAACTATCAGATCCCTTTTGCAATAATGCGTTTGATCTTACCTTGCTTTGGACAATCGCGGCAGTGTTTTATCAAGTAAGGCTGGCGATGGGCACAAATTAAAACGCCGTTGTCAAACCTGACAACGGCGCGGCACTGAGAGCATCATTCACCTACATCACAAGCGACAGCCACCGTAAAAATGGGGCGAGGCAACGTCGTTTAACGGACGATACCACGGGATGAGTTCTGAATAAAATCAGACAACAACTTAATCTGTGGCCACTGCTCAGCTTTGCTCGCCAGTTCAGTAACGGCCTCATGAACCGTCAGCCCCTGGCGATACAACACTTTATAAGCGCGCCGTATTTCCAAAATGGCCTCGCTACTAAAACCACGACGCTTGAGCCCTTCAGAGTTAATACCATTCGGTTTGGCGTGTGAGCCTTGTGCCATCACAAATGGCGGCACGTCTTTGACCACAATTGAACCACCACCGATAAAACTATGGGCGCCAATATGACAAAACTGATGAATACCGCTCATGCCACCAATAATCACCCAATCGCCAACATGCACATGCCCTGCCGTTGATGCGCCGTTGGCAAAAATCACGTTGTTGCCAATCATGCAATCATGCGCCACATGGGTGTAGTTCATAAATAAATTATGACTGCCGATGGCGGTCAGGCTTTGGTCTTGAATAGTTCCGCGATGCACAGTGCAGCCTTCACGAAACACATTAAAATCACCGATATGCAATTCTGTCGGCTCATTGTTGTATTTCTTGTCCTGACAGGCTTCACCAATACTGGCAAATTGAAAAAAGTGGTTGCCGCGGCCGATTGTCGATGGCCCCTTAATCACGACATGCGATTCCACAATACAATCATCACCTATGACGACGCCAGCACCGATATAACTAAAAGGACCAATCCGGACATTGTTGCCAATCACTGCACTGGGATCGATCAAAGCTAAAGGATGGATCATATTAAAGCTCTCTTCTGGCACACATCAATTCAGCGGTGCAAACCACTTGCCCATCCACCTTGGCTTCGCAGGCGAATTTCCACAGATTGCGGCGCTCTTTTAAAAATTTCACTTCGATGACCAATTGATCACCCGGTACCACAGGTTTTTTAAAACGGGCTTCATCAATGGCTGCAAATAAATACAGTTCATTTTCCGAGCGTTCAGTGACTGTTTTAAAGCCGAGAATACCGGTGGCCTGCGCCATGGCTTCAAGAATCAGTACCCCAGGGAAAATAGGCATCCCTGGGAAATGACCGGTAAAAATCGGTTCATTAATGCTGACGTTTTTAATGGCCGTCAGTGATACTCCTGGCGTGTAGTCCAGCACTCGGTCGATTAATAAAAACGGGTAGCGGTGTGGAAGCAACGCCATAATTTCTTGAACTTCAATGGTATTTAATGAATTCGTCAAAATGAACCCTCTGACTGATTGACCTGAACGACTCAACTTTGAGTTGCAACACAACAACAGCGTTGCAGCGTGGAGTTAGTCGTCGGTAGCACCGCGTAACTGAGCTAACTCTTGCTCAACATCACGCAATCGCTGATATATTTGCTCCAACTGGCGATAACGAACGCTGTTTTTGCGCCATTCCAGATTGGTCGCGGCAGGCATACCGGATGAATAAACGCCTTTTTCGGTGATGCTTTTAGTGATCATCGTCATACCGGTAATCTGCACGCCATCACAAATATCAATATGACCGTTGATTGCCACGGCGCCGCCAATCACACAATACCGGCCAATTTTAGTACTCCCAGCCACGACTGTACAGCCGGCAATGCAACTGTGATCGTCAATCTGCACGTTATGGGCAATTTGGATCTGGTTATCCAAAATAACATTATTGCCAATCACCGTATCGCCGATGGCACCACGGTCGATGGTAGTATTGGCGCCGATTTCACAATCATCGCCAATAATGACAGCGCCTACCTGCGGGATTTTCAACCACTGACCGCGTTCATTAGCAAAACCGAAACCATCCGCTCCTAGCACCACTCCACTATGCACAATGCAGCGCTCGCCAACACGAACACGATGATAAACGCTCACTTGCGGCCAGATTTTACAACCTGCGCCAATAAAAGCGCCTTCACCAATAAAACTGCCCGCCCCAATTTGTACACCAGCGGCAATCACTGCACCTTTACTGACAACGACATAAGGGCCTAATTGGGCTGAGGCATCAACGTGAGCTGAGCGATCAATAATGGCAGTGGGGTGAATTCCGCTGGCAGCAGCGGGCGTGGTATCGAGCAGTTGGGCTACTTTGGCAAAAGCAACATAAGGGTCTTTCACCACGAGTGCAGCAACAGGGCAAAACTCCAGATCTTCGGCTTTTATCAGCACCGCTGAAGCTTTGGTCTGCTGCAGAAACTTGCGGTATTTTGCGTTAGACAGAAAACTAATCTGCTCAGATTGTGCTTCTTCAAGTGTGGCTACGGCGCTGACTATCACAGCGCCGTCTCCATGCAGCTGAGCACCTAAATGCTCAGCCAATGTCTGTAACGTATACACCGACATTATTTCGCTTTGCTGACCTGAGTCACCACAGCGGTGGAAATATCATACTCTGGTTTTGCAAACACAGCGGCTTCAGCATTGAGGATCACATCATATTGATCTTTGGCCGCAATCGCTTCAATAGCGGTTTTGATTAACGCACCAATTTTGTTGTTCTCTTCACCCTGACGCTGACGGTAGCTTTCTTCTAAAGTACGCGCCATTGGCTCATATTGCTGCTGTTGTTTTTCAATAGACGCTTGCAGATCTTTTTTCTGCTGTGCGCTCATCGTTGAACCATCACGTTTAAATTTTTCAATATTAAACTTCAGGTCATTTTCCAGCTTTTGCATTTCAGCAAACTTCGCACCAAATTCAGTTTTCAGTGCTTCCTGAACTTTCGCCGTTTGCGGGATTTGGCTAAATACGGCACGTACATTCACCACACCGACTTTCATTTCTTTTGCAGTTACAGCACCAGCCATCAGAACACTGGCGAGTAACACTGCTGTTTTAGTAAAGCTTGGCTTAAACATAATGTCCTTTGACCTCAAAATATGATTTAAAAAGTTGTGCCGATATTAAAGCTGAAGTTCTCCTGCTCATCACCATCATATTTTTTGATGATTTTGGCCAGGCTGAAAGTTAATGGACCCATCGGTGAAATCCACTGTACGGTGACCCCTGCAGAGACCCGAATCATACCCGCATCTGAATAATCCAGCAATTCGCTTTGCAGATAATTGACGTCCTGATACCGGGTCAGTTTCGCGTATCTGTTGATATCAAATTCAGTATCCCAGACGTTACCCGCATCCACAAATAAGCTGGTGCGAACAGAGTTGGCATAATCTTCTTTTAACAACGGAGTCGGGGTAATAAGTTCCAACGTTGCAATCGCCATGGCATTACCACCAAACGAACGTTGCGAAATGCTGTAACTGTCAAAGTCGGACGACATCGGCAGATTCGCCGACAGCGCGCCAGAACCAAATGGATCTGGTAATCCTGGCACTGAATTGACATAACGATATACGGCGCGTGGACCAATTACCCGGTTTTCAAAACCACGGAAATTCTGGCCACCGGCGTAGAAGTTATCACTAAAAGGCAGGGTATGGTCATAACCATTATTCGAGCCATAACCATTACCGTAACCCAGCTCCAGCTTGCTGAGGAACGACCAGCTATGATCATCGCTTAAAGCGATGTAGTTAGCGGCTTCAAAATTGGTTTTGAAGTAGGTTAAGTCTGAATTTGGCGTGGTAAGTTTCCCGGTGACCGAAACGCGCAAGCCATTGGTTGGGAAAGTTCCGCGGTTTAAGGTACTGCGAACCCAGCCCACCGACAGGTCATAGTTGGTATACTTGTACGCACCATCTGGACGACTAGCATCCACTAATACCGAGCGGAAATGACGTAGCTGATCAAATTCCTGAATATACGCAATTTCGCTAAATGTGACCGACGAGCCAAAATTTAACCGGCTGTATTCAGTTATTGGATACCCGAAATTGACACCTGTGCCATAACTCGTCTGGTTATAGGCTTCTGAACCGGCTTTACTACCGTCAAAATCGCTATAAAACACACTACCACCCAGACTGATGCCGTCTAACGTGAAATAAGCATCGGTATACGACAGGTTGATCGACTTCTGATATTTATTCGTGTTCAGACTAATACCGGCAGAGTTACCCGAACCTAAAAAGCTTTGCTGTTCAACGCCAAACTGGAAGGCTAACCCCTGATAACTACCAAAGGACACACCGGCGTTAAAACTACCTGATGACCGCTCTTTGATTTTGAAGCTAACATCAACTTTGTCTTCCACGCCAGGAACAGCTTTGGTCTCAAATTCAACTTTTTCAATGTACGGCAATCGCTGAACCCACAGTTTCGAACTTTCCAAACTGTCATTCGATAACCAAGCGCCTTCCATCTGCCGAATTTCACGCCGGATCACTTCATCTTTGGTCGACGCATTACCAGTGACCAAAATGCGATTGACGTAAACGCGTTTACCAGGGTCAACCGACAGCGTCAATGACACCTCTTTGGTGTCGTCGTTGATATTGGTGCTGGTACGAACTTTGGAGTTGGCATAGCCAAAACTGGCTAAAAACTTCGCAATACTTTCTTCGGTGTAAGTGACCAAAGCACCGTTGTAAAGTTGGCCGGCTTTGAGCGGTAACATCGCTTTGATAAAGGCATCTTGACCAATCAAATCACCGACAAAATCGACGCCAGTGACCGTATATTGTTCACCTTCTTTGACTTGCAGCGTGACATACACCGATGTTTTATCTGGGCTGACTGCGACCGTATTGGCTTCGATATCAAACCGTAGATAACCGCGGTCAAGATAGTAGCTACGAACCTTTTCCAGATCGCCTTTTAAGGTGTCTTTTTGGTAACGGTCCGATGACATAAAACGCCACCAAGGCAAATCGACCAGTGATTCAGTATTTTTTAAAATCTGTTCATCGCTGAATAATTTATTACCGACGATATTAATTTGTCGTACCGAAGCCGCATCACCTTCAACAAAATCAAGTTTAAGATTGACCCGGTTGCGGGGCAGGTACGTCAGCTTAATTTGAACTTTGGCGTTATATTTACCGACACCGTGATAGAACTCAGTTAAACCATTTTCAATTTCACGGATGATGGTTTTATCTAGCTGTTCACCGATGATAATTTTCTGGTTCGTCAGACTTTCTGACAACTGCTCTTCTTTGATGTCTTTGTTGCCATCAAATTCGATAGCATTGATCGTTGGCCGTTCTTTCACCCGAAAAGTGACAGTGCTACCGTCGCGATAAACCGCGATTTCATCAAAATGGCCAGCGGCGTATAAAGATTTGATACCTTTGGACAGAGTGTACTCTGACACTGTATCCCCGATATTGAACGGCAGATTATTCAGGGCCGCGCCTAATGCAACGCGTTGCAAGCCTTCCACCTGAATGTCTTTTACCGTAAATGATTGTTCAGCGAGCACCGAGCTGCTGGCAGAGGCCAACAGCATCGCAGCTACTAATCGTTTAATTGTCATTATTTTGGACTACTTATGATTAGTTTATTACAAACGAGAAATATCGTTGAGCAGCGCAATTCCCATTAACATCAGCAGAACGAAGGCTCCAATTTTAAAACCTGTCTCCTGCGCTTTCTCAGAGACCGGCCTGCCGGTGAGAAGTTCCACCACAAGATACATTAAATGGCCGCCATCCAAAATAGGCAACGGCAGTAAATTTACCACGCCAAGGTTGACACTTATCAGTGCCAGGAACGATAAAAAGGCGATCAGCCCCAAATCTGCGCTATTTCCAGCACCCTGTGCGATTGAAATCGGCCCGCTTAAATGCTTCACCGACACATCACCAAACAACAGTTTTTCAACCATCGAAAAGCTCAAACGCACCAATTGCCAAGTGCGAATTGTTCCTTGCCACACCGCATCCAGCGGCCCATACCGTTGTTCAAAAAACATAGACTCTTCAAGAGGTTGAACCCTAGGCGCCACTCCAAGAAAGCCTTGGTGAAAGCCATCAGCGAGGACTCTACTTTGTGGTGTCACGGCAAGTTGCAGCTCTGCGCCTTGCCGCTCGATCAGCATCGGTATCGCCTTGCCCGGATTGTTTTGGATTACTTGCACCAGCTGTTCCCAGCGCTGCAGACTCACTCCTGCTGCGGCCAGAAATTTATCACCTGCTTGTAGACCAGAAAGTTCGGCCGCTGAGCCTTTTTCCAGGCTGGCGACCTCTAATAATGCCATCGCTTGTTTAGGGACTAGGCCCAAACTGGTGAAAATAGAGTCTTTGTCTGGATTAAAGCGCCAGTCGCGTAAATCGAGCTGATAATCGGCTTCAGCCTGCGTTTGTGGATCTTGCATGGTGAAAGTAACATGGTCGCGCCCAATCTGCCCGACGAGCATCAAACTGATGGCCTGCCAGTCACGCACGGTTTCACCATTGACTGCGACAATTTTTTGCTGCTGTGGTAATTGCGCAGCTGCAGCAATTGAGTTTGGCGTAATGTCGGCCACCACCGGTTTTAATGTGGGCACGCCAATCAGGTACATCAGCGCAAGTACGGCGATCGCAAAAATAAAATTGGCGATAGGACCAGCAGCAATGACGGCCATACGCTGCGGCACGGTTTTATTGTTAAAAGCTAAATCAGAAAATTGCGGCAGCACGGGGTCAACGCGTTCGTCGAGCATCCGCACATAACCACCTAAAGGAATAGCGGCAATAATAAACTCAGTGCCCTGGCGGTCACGCCAACTGAACAGTGTTTTGCCAAAGCCAATGGAAAATTTCTTAACGAGAATGCCGTTTTTACGCGCTACCCAAAAATGACCAAACTCGTGGACTGTGACCAATAATCCGAGCGCGACGACAAACGACAACAGGTTCCAGATTACGGCACTCATCGGACAAAATTCCTCAGTTGTTGTTGGGCAAATGCCCTACTTTCGGCGTCAAGCGCCAGAATATCTTCTAATTGTGCAACATGATGACTGGCAAAGCGCGCCAGGCATAATGCATTTAGCTGCGCGATAGCGACAAAAGAAATCTGCTCGGCTAAAAATGCCTCCACCGCTACTTCATTCGCGGCGTTTAAAGCCGTGGTCGCGCCCTGTCCATGCCGGCAGGCGTCAATCGCCAGCCCAAGGCATGGATAACGCGCGGGATCTGGCCGCTCAAACGTGAAGCTACCTAAGCTGAAGAAATCCAGCGGTTTAACGTTGCTGGCAATGCGCGCTGGAAACGCCAGTGCATGGGCAATTGGCGTGCGCATATCAGGATTTCCCAGCTGCGCCAACACCGAGCCATCGCTGTATTGCACCATCGAATGAATAATACTTTGCGGATGCAACACCACTTCGATGTCGTCTGGCCGGCAATTAAACAACCAACGTGCCTCGATAAACTCCAAACCTTTGTTCATCATGGTGGCGCTATCAACCGAAATTTTCCGCCCCATATTCCAGTTCGGGTGCGCGACAGCCTGCGCTGGCGTAATTTGTTCAAATAACGCTAAGTCGGTTTGCCGAAACGGACCACCGCTTCCGGTCAGCAAGATTTTGGAAATACCCGCTTGGGGCAACACGCCTTGGTAGCTATGTGCTTGAAGTGCAGCAGGCAGACACTGGAAAATAGCATTGTGTTCACTGTCTATCGGCAACAAGATGGCTTGATGTTGTTTTACCGCGTCGATAAATAACTCGCCGCTCATCACCAACGCTTCTTTATTGGCGAGCAGCACGGTTTTACCCTGTTTTACCGCAGCGAGCGTGGGTAATAAACCGGCGGCGCCGACAATAGCCGCCATCACAATATCAGCATCGGTGTGCGCAGCAAGCGATTCAAAGGCATCAGCCCCTACCAGCACTTCGGTTTTACAACCTGCCACCGCCAGTTGCTCCCGTAGCCAACTGGCATCCGTTTGCAGCAACAGCGCAGCATATCGCGGTTGAAATTGCAGGCATTGCTGCAATAGTTTGTCGACCTGATGCCCTGCTGTCAGTGCCAAGATGGCAAAACGGTCTGGGTGCTGTGAAATCACATCAAGTGTACTGCAGCCTATCGAACCGGTAGAGCCTAAGATGACAACCTGACGGGGCATTAAAAACCACCAAACATAGCAACAAACACCGCAAACAGAGGCGCGGTGGCGGTTAAACTGTCAATGCGGTCCATAATACCGCCATGTCCTGGGAAAATACTGCCGCTGTCTTTTAAGCCGGCTACCCGTTTGAACATGCTTTCCGATAAATCGCCAAATACCGACAATAATGTGAGCAACAAGGCGGCCAAATACCAAAGAGCAACCCCTTCAGGCCACTGCAGATACGCCGCAACACCGGTCAGCAGCAACATCACAAAACCAAGGCCACCGAGCATTCCTTCGAGCGTTTTGCCCGGGCTCACTTGCGGCAACAACTTGTGCTTCCCAAAGGGTTTGCCAATCACATAACCACCGATATCAGCAGCCCAAACCAGCCCCAATAACATACAAATTAACCAAGCACCGGTAAATGAAGATTGTTCGTAGTTGACATTGCGCAGCAACAATAATGCGGCAAAGCTTGGTACCAGCGTCAGCCAACCCATCAGTGCTTTTAAAAATTTATGCTGCTGCCAGATATGTTTTGTTTTACTAAAGCTCAGCACCAACAACACCGCCAGTAACCACCAACAAACACCAAGCCATAACGATAGCTCCGCCACTGGCTTGGTATACACCGGCCAAGCGAGTTGTTGCGGCAATGTGAGGTAACACAAAAGAAACCAAACGGCAGCGCCCAAACTAAAGCAAAGGCGCTGTGGCAGCGTCTGCCAGCCACAAAAACTGGCCCACTCCCAAGCCGCAATGACAAAGGCGCAGCCTAGAAATATCGCAAAACCGATAGGTGGCAAGTAAAACACAGCGCTAAGTGCCAGTGGCGCCAGCACTAGTGCCGTGAGCAGACGTTGTTTAAACAATCTTATAATCCTTCTGTGATGCCTGCGGCCATGGCACGTATTTGTTCACCCGTGCAGCCAAAACGGCGCTCACGGCTGACAAAACTAGCAATAGCGTCGGCAAACACCTGGTCGTCAAAGTCCGGCCATAAGGTGTCGATAAAGCAAAGTTCAGCATAGGCAGCTTGCCACAACAAAAAGTTGCTAATGCGAATATCGCCACCGGTCCGGATCATTAAATCCAGTTCCGGTTGCTCTTTCATCTGAATATGTTGCCCCAGCATTTCCTCGGTAATATCCGAAGCTGCCAACTGCCCTGCCGCCACTTGCAACGCCAGTTGCTGCGTCGCATTGACAATGTCCCAGCGCCCACCATAGTTGGCGGCAACATTTAGCGTCAAACCGGTATTGTTCGCCGTGAGTTGCTGCGCCTTTTCAATATTGCGCTGCAACTTATCACTGAACCGCGATAAATCGCCAATAATATTCAACCGCACTTGGTTTTTATGTAGTGCTTTGACTTCTTTTTCCAGCACAAACAAAAACAGTTGCATCAAACTAGACACTTCATCTTCCGGTCGGCGCCAGTTTTCGCTGCTAAAGGCAAATAGCGTTAAAGAAGGAATACCTAGCTTGCGGCAAAAACTGACGGCGCGGCGCACCGCATCCACGCCTTTTTTATGACCCCAGACCCGAGGCTTGCCCTGGCGCTCGGCCCAGCGGCCGTTACCATCCATAATAATTCCGACATGTTGTGGCAAAGCGTCATTAAACGCTTGTGTCTCTTCTGTCATGAGTGCCTGCCTACAGCAGCTAAGGGTGTGAACCTGCAGCATTTATCCGAACAAAAAAGCGCCGCGAAGTCAGCTGCACGGCGCTTTGTATACAAAGCAATTAGTAGGTGGTTTAAACCGCCATTAATTCTTTTTCTTTGTCTGCTAAAACATCATCAACTTTTTTGACCCAAACGTCGGTAATTTTCTGAATCTCTTCAGAGGCACGACGTTCATCATCTTCACTGATCTCTTTGTCTTTTTGCAGTGTTTTTAATACGGCATTGGCGTCACGGCGAATGTTGCGTACCGCAACTCGGGCACCTTCGGCTTCACCACGGACCACTTTGACCAAATCTTTACGACGCTCTTCGGTCAATGCGGGTAACGGCACTCGGATACTGGCGCCTGCGCCAATTGGGTTTAAACCCAAATCAGATTGCATAATGGCTTTTTCGACCGCTTGAATCATCGACCGGTCAAACACGGTGATCATCAATGTACGGGAATCTTCAGTGGACACGTTGGCCACCTGACGTAATGGTGTGTCAGAGCCATAATAAGAAACTTGAATGCTGTCGAGCAGGCTAGGATGCGCGCGACCGGTCCGAATTTTTGTGAGTTGGCTTTTAAGCGCATCAACACTTTTTTCCATTCGGGTTTTGCTGTCTAAAAGAATATCGTTAATCACCTGATTGTTTCCTTTGAGTTATTAAGCTCAAGCCAGATACTGGCTCTGCTGGTTAACGCTGGACGTTAGTCTACTGCAAATTTTCGGCGTGGTCGATCACTGTGCCTTCAGTCTCACCCATAATCACCCGCTTTAATGCACCTGGTTTGTTCATATTAAACACCCGGATTTGCATATTGTGATCGCGAGCAAGGGTAAACGCAGCTAAGTCCATCACTTTGAGTTCTTTGTCTAAGACTTCATTGTAAGTCAACTGGCTATACAAAGTGGCATTTGGATCTTTCACCGGATCTGCAGAATACACACCATCCACTTTGGTTGCTTTTAAAACGCAGTCGGCTTCAATTTCAATACCGCGTAGGCATGCTGCTGAATCTGTTGTAAAAAATGGGTTACCGGTACCGGCAGAAAAAATGACTACCCGGCCCGATTTTAATAAACTGATGGCTTCAGCCCAGCTGTAGTTGTCACAAACACCATTCAGTGGGAACGCGCTCATTAAACGAGCGTTGACAAAAGCACGGTGCAGCGCATCGCGCATCGCCAAGCCATTCATCACAGTTGCGAGCATCCCCATATGATCGCCAACAACACGATTCATACCGGCTTTTGCTAAACCTTCGCCGCGGAAAATATTACCACCGCCAATCACGATCCCAACCTGAACACCAAGCTCAACCAGCTCTTTAATTTCTTGCGCCATCCGGTCTAAAACTTTCGGATCAATGCCAAAACCTTCGTCGCCCATCAGGGCTTCGCCGCTTAATTTTAATAGAATTCTTCTGTAGGTTGGTTTTGGACTTGTGCTCATGAGATCCCCATCAGGCCGGATTGAAGTTTCATCTGTAAACATTATTGCGGTTTCCTTGCGTGCCGTTCAGCCGGGAATCGGCTGCTACCTTTGCAGTCCGCGCTGCAACATCACCGAAATTATCGTCATTACGGTGCATACTCTAGTCTCGTCACGTTGTTTGTATCAGCTTGCCGGTCGCGAACAACCAACAACAATCGCATGATACCATTGCACCCTCACCTTAAAAAAAACCGCGACGGGCGTGGCCGGGTCGCGGTTATTTTAGCGGGTTTTAGCGCAATGCTAAAGCTTGCATTACTTTTTCGCAGCAGCGATTTGGGCAGCAACTTCAGCAGCGAAGTCAGTTTCTGCTTTTTCGATACCTTCGCCTACTTCTAAGCGAATGAAGTTAACGGCTTTTGCGCCTTTTTGTTTCAGGAATTCGCCAACAGTGATGCTTGGGTCTTTCACGAACATTTGGCCAGTTAAAGAAACTTCGCCGGTGAACTTAGTCATACGACCAGCAACCATTTTTTCAGCGATTTCTTTGGTTTTGCCGCTATTGATAGCGATTTCTACCTGAATTTCCTGCTCTTTTGCCACAACTTCAGCCGGAACTGCGTCTGGTGTCAGGAAAGATGGGTTGTTTGCAGCAACGTGCATTGCCACGTCTTTTGCAACTTCTTCGTTACCGCCTTCTAATACAGTCAACACGCCGATACGGCCTGAGTGAGTGTATTGGCCGATAACATCGCCCTGCGCTAATGAAATACGACGTACGTTGATGTTTTCGCCGATTTTAGTCACCAGTGTTGCGCGAGCTTCTTCAACGGTGGTATCACCTAAAGAGGCAGCACTGATTTCTTCGATAGTGAACAGCTTGTTGGCGTGAGCCAAGTCTGCGACCGAGTTCGCGAAAGCCAGGAAGCTGACGTCACGACCTACGAAGTCAGTTTCACAGTTAAATTCGATTGCAACAGCATAACCATTGCCAACACGAGTAATAACAGTACCTTCTGCAGCGATCCGGCCAGCTTTCTTAGCAGCTTTGGCTTGACCGTTTTTACGCATTAATTCGATTGCGCCTTCGATGTCACCATTGGTTTCTTCTAAAGCTTTTTTGCAATCCATCATGCCAGCGCCAGTGCGCTCGCGTAATTCTTTTACCATACCGGCAGTAACAGCCATGGGAATTCCTCGCATTCAATCAGGTTAGACAAACAGGGGCCTGGGCCCCTGTTCAAATTAAACGTGTAATACCCGCATCGTTGAAAATGCGGGGGTGTTGGCTGCCTTCACTTACTGGAACGCCAGCCGCCCCATCCCATAGTCATCTATGCTCAGGGTCGGACTGGCGCCCCAGATGCGTTCTGTTGCCGCCTACCCGCATATTCAATGATATTGGGTATAGTCGTGCTTCAGATGACAGAAACACCAGACACTGCCAAATTACTCAGCAGCAACGAAGTTGTCGGCTTCAGCCTGAACTTCGATGTTTTTGTCACGTCCTTCAACGATCGCTTGGTTCACGGCAGCCAGATATAACTGGATAGCGCGGATAGCGTCGTCGTTGCCTGGAACGACAAAGTCAACACCTTCTGGATCAGAGTTTGTATCAACGATAGAAACTACTGGAATACCCAGGTTGTTGGCTTCTTTGATAGCGATGTGTTCATGGTCAGCGTCGATCACGAACAGAACATCAGGCAGGCCGCCCATGTCCTTGATACCACCTAAACTTTTGTCCAGCTTTTCCATCTCGCGAGTACGATCTAAAGCTTCTTTTTTGGTCAGCTTGTCAAAAGTACCGTCCTGGCTTTGTGATTCCAGGTCTTTCAGACGCTTGATAGACTGACGCACTGTTTTCCAGTTAGTCAGCATGCCACCTAACCAACGGTGGTTAACGAAGTACTGATCAGATTGCTGAGCAGCTTCTTTGATTGCTTCTGAAGCAGCGCGCTTAGTACCAACAAACAGGATTTTACCTTTTTTGGCAGCCACTGACTGGATGAAAGTCAGAGCGTCATTCATCATAGGAACAGTTTTTTCCAGGTTGATGATATGAACGCGGTTACGGGCGCCAAAAATGAAAGGCTTCATTTTTGGGTTCCAGTAACGGGTTTGGTGACCAAAATGTACGCCCGCTTGGAGCATATCGCGCATTGAAACTTTTGCCATCAGAGTTATTTCCTTTGAGTGGGGGTTAGGCCTCCATACACCCCATAAATCCGACCAGTTTTCACTGGCACCCCGGCTTATGTGACGGTGTATGTGTGTTATTTAATTAAGTTTGGTTCGCTAAGCTGCCAAAGTAATTTGTAGTATTTCGTGAAAAAAGCCACAAGCTATTTGCCAAATTGCGGCGCGCTTTATACCATAGACACCCTTGAAACACAATCCGTTGTGTAGTTTTACAACAAAGAGAGATGGCATGGCCGCAAACATTAAGACTCCGGAACAGATAGAAAAAATGCGCGTCGCAGGACGGTTGGCAGCCGAAGTGCTTGAAATGATTGAGCCTCATGTTAAAGCTGGCGTAAGCACCGGTGAACTGGATCGTATTTGCCATGATTATATTGTCAATGTGCAACAAGGCATCCCGGCACCGCTGAATTACCATGGTTTTCCAAAATCAATTTGTACTTCGGTCAATCATGTGATTTGTCATGGCATCCCAGCCGATGACAAAATACTCAAAGAAGGCGACATCATCAATATTGATATCACGGTGATTAAAGATGGTTTTCATGGTGACACCTCAAAAATGTTTACCATTGGCCAGCCGAGCATTCTGGCCGAACGGCTGATTCGCGTCACTCAAGAAGCGTTATATCTGGGCTTAAAAAAAGTCAAAAACGGTTGTCGTTTAGGCGATATTGGCCATGTGATTCAGATGCATGCCGAACAACACAATTATTCAATTGTGCGCGAATATTGTGGTCATGGCATTGGCGCCGTGTTCCATGAAGATCCACAGGTGCTACATTACGGCCGACCAGGCACCGGTGAAGTGTTAAAAACAGGCATGTGTTTAACCATCGAGCCTATGGTTAACGCCGGTGCTCGCCAGAGTAAAATGTTAAAAGACGGCTGGACGGTTGTCACGAAAGATCGTAGTTTATCCGCTCAGTTTGAGCACACTATTGTGGTCACTGATACCGGTTGCGAAATTTTGACCTTGCGTCAAGACGACACCATCGAACGAGTGCTGATTGCCGACTGATTTTAAAAGTAATTTTAAAGCGCTGGCAGGTCAGACTACAAAAGTTACCGACTTAGGGTATTTTTTCATGACCACCGCGCTTGCCTTTGATCAAACCATTCCAAGCCATTTTACCCTCGATAGTTACAAAAAGCATTTTGCCGACTTTTTGGACTGGCTAAAAGTCACGTCTCAAACACAGACCGTCAACAGCCTAGTCAAAGCCAGAGCAAGGTTTATGGATGAAGTGTTGCAGTCTTTATGGCAACATTTTGATTTAAATCAGCAAAAACAACTCACGCTGATCGCTGTTGGCGGCTACGGTCGCGGTGAATTACACCCCTACTCCGATATTGATTTATTGATCCTGACAGAAGCGCGTTTAACCCCTGCAATGCAAGAGAAAATCGCCCATTTTGTGACCATGCTGTGGGATTTGCGGTTAGAAGTGGGTCATAGCGTGCGCACGATTAAAGAATCGGTCAGTCTTGGTAAAGAGGACATTACCATCGCCACCAGTTTGATGGAAATGCGCTTTCTGATCGGTAATCAGCACCTGTTTGACCTACTGCAACTCGAAGTGACACAAGATAACTTCTGGCCAAGCAAAGACTTTTTCCAAGCCAAACGCCACGAACAACAAGGCCGGCATGCCCAATACCATGGCACCGCTTACAACCTTGAGCCGAATTTAAAAGCCAACCCTGGTGGCCTGCGCGACATCCAGACGATCGGCTGGGTGGCAAAGAAACACTTTCGTACCCGCACCATGCGCGAGCTGGTGGCCTATCAATATCTGACTGAAGATGAATATCAGGAATTGATGGAGTGTGAGTCTTACCTCTGGCAAATGCGTTTTTCACTGCATATTGAAGCTGGTCGCAACGAAAACCGCATTTTATTTGACTATCAACCCGCTGTTGCCAACCGCTTGGGCTTTGGCGACGATGGCAAAGCCTCGGTTGAACGGATGATGAAACGGTTTTTTCGTACCGTGCAACGCGTCAGCGAGCTCAACGAAATGCTGTTGCAGCATTTCGAAGGCAACATTTTAAAAAGCCATAGTAAATATAAAACCCTACCATTGGATGATTTTTTTGAAGTTCAGGGCCATTTGATCCACGCGACTGACAAAGCCGTTTTCGCGCGGCGCGAGAATATACTTCGACTATTTTGGCATATTGCCAACCACCCACAAATTCATGGGATTCACTCAGAAACTATTCGCCTGTTACGCCAGGTACGCCGTCGACTGATGGGTGATTTGCAAGATTATGAAGCCTGCCGTCAGCTATTTATGGCAATTATTCGCCACCCACAAGGCATGGATAGAGCAATCACCATGATGCATCGACATGGCATTTTGGCGGCGTATTTACCACAATGGCGCAATATTGTTGGCCAAATGCAGTTTGATTTATTCCATGCGTATACGGTTGACGAACACACACACCGCGTGCTGAAAAACCTGCACCGCTACAGTGAACCCGAGTTTGCCAATGAATTTCCGCTGTGTACCGACATCGTCAACCGTTTAGAAAAACCAGAACTTTTGTATTTAGGTGGTATCTTTCATGATATCGCCAAAGGCCGTGGCGGTGATCACTCAGAGCTCGGCGGCATGGACGCCCGTGAATTTGGCAAGTTGCATAAACTCAGTGAATTTGACACCAAACTCATCGTCTGGCTGGTAGAGCAACATTTGCTGATGTCGGTGACCGCGCAGCGCCGCGATATTCATGACCCGGCCGTGATTGCCGAATTTGCCGAAAAAGTCCGCGACGAAAACCGCTTAAATTATCTGTATTGTTTAACCTTGGCCGATATTCGCGCCACCAATGACAACCTTTGGAACGACTGGAAAGGCTCGTTGTTGCGCGAACTTTATTTAGGCACCCAAAAAGCATTCCGCCGCGGCCTTGAAAAGCCGATGGATTTACGTGATCAAATACGCGAACATCAAATCGAGGCCATGCGATTACTCGCCGAAAAAGGTTTTGACGAATCACAAGTAAATCCGCTTTGGCAAAAATTTAAGGCCGATTATTTTGCCCGCTATAATCCACGGCTGATTGCTTGGCATAGTGAAAACCTGCTCAAACATGCTGATTTTAGTCAGCCGTTGGTGCTGATCAGCCCCACCGCAATGCGCGGCGGCACGCAAATTTTCGTCTACACCGCCGACCAACCGAACTTATTCGCACGGATGGTAGCCGCGCTTGATAGCAAAAAAGTCAGCATCTTTGATGCGCAGATCATGACCAATAAAGACGGTTTTGCGATGGATACTTTTGTGGTTTTGGAGCAAAACAGCGCCGCGGTCACATCAATTTCTCGCATCGCCAGTATTAAAAAAGCATTAGAAACCTATATTACCAATCCGCCGACGGCTGAGCGGAAAAAAGCCAGACCCAACCAACAACTTCGGGCATTTCATGTGCCGCCTAAAGTGGTGTTTTTGGCAGGGAAAAACAAACAGCGCACCATGCTCGAACTGGCCGCGCTCGATACCCCTGGTTTGTTGGCTGATATCGGTCAGGTCTTTTCACGCTGTGAGATTAATATTCACGCCGCCAAAATCACCACCATTGGCGAGCGGGCAGAAGACTTTTTTATGATTTCCACCCGCCAGGACGAAGCGTTAACTGCAGACGAACAAAGTCAGCTGCGCCGCGTGCTGGTGGAACAACTTACCCATGCAACAGAGGGCTGAAGCACTACTATGGCTGATTTAAAAAGCATTATTGAAGACGCGTTTGAAAACCGTATGAATATCACTCCGGCAACTGTCAGCGATGACATCAAAACGGCGGTTGCAGCCGCGATTGCCTTGTTGGACAGCGGTCAAGCGCGAGTGGCTGAAAAAATTTCCGGTGAATGGGTCACTCATCAGTGGCTGAAAAAAGCGGTGTTGTTATCATTTCGCATCAACGACAATCAGGTGATGGAGGGTGCAGAAAACCGTTTTTTTGACAAAGTACCGATGAAGTTTGCTGAGTATACCCACGAACGTTTTGTCGCTGAAGGCGTGCGCGTCGTGCCCCCGGCAGCGGTGCGCAAAGGCAGTTTTATCGGCAAAAATGTGGTGTTAATGCCATCGTACGTCAACATTGGCGCTTATGTCGGTGAAGGGACGATGGTTGATACCTGGGCCACGGTCGGTTCCTGTGCCCAGATTGGTAAAAATGTGCATCTTTCTGGGGGTGTCGGCATTGGAGGTGTATTAGAGCCACTGCAAGCGAATCCAACCATCATTGAAGACAACTGTTTTATCGGTGCGCGTTCAGAAGTTGTGGAAGGCGTGATTGTCGAAGAAGGCGCAGTGCTATCGATGGGCGTGTATATCAGCCAATCAACAAGGATTTACGATCGCGAAACCGGCGAAGTCACTTACGGTCGTGTACCGGCAGGCGCAGTTGTGGTGCCAGGTTCAATTCCAAGCAAAGATGGCTCACACAGCCTCTACGCCGCCATTATCGTTAAAAGAGTGGATGCCCAGACCCGCGCTAAAGTGGGCATCAACGCTTTATTACGCAGCATTGAGTAATATTGGTTATCTATTGAATAATGTAGTGCAATAAGCAGTAAGCAGTAAGCAGTAAGCAATAAGCAATAAGACAAGGACCAACTCAGAGTTTGAGATCCTCACACTGATTGCTTACTGTTGATTGCTTACTGCTAATCGCTTACTGCTTACTGCTTATTGCTAATTGCTTATTGCTAATTGCTTATTGCTAATCGCTTATTGCTAATCGCTACTTCAAAGAATGCAGCCCGAACATGTTCCCCTCGGTGTCATAGGCCAAAGAGATAAATCCGTAATCTCCGATAGAGAATTTCGTTTTTTCAATTCGTCCGCCGGCGCCGACGACCCTCGACTCTTCGGCGGCGCAATCTTCGCAGCTGAAATATATTAGGACGCTATTTCCGCCGGCCGGGAAGCCGGGCATTCTTACAAGTGAGCCGGGTGCTCCGGCCGCATTCGTGTCCATAGGGAAGTTCCACATCTCGACGTCCGGGCCCGGAAGCTTTTCCAGCTTTACCTGAAGAACCGTATCGTAAAAGGCTCGTGCACGATCCATGTCGTCAACATATATCTCAAACCATCCAACGGGATTTCGCATTGATAATACCTCCAGATTAATCTCGGTCTATTTTAATGAGATAGTTCCGTCATCCGCGATTCTCGGGGCCGATGCACCGAAATCCGCTTCGGACAACAAACGCACTTTCTTGATCGCAGCTCCGGAGCTGTCGAGAACCGGAACGCCGAGTCCTTCTTGCCGAGCCGAGTTTAGCTTTCCGCCGATGAACTTTCCACTCCGATCCAGTCGAGCTTCGAGGATCACGGTCAACGCGGTTTCAGCCTCGAGCTTAAACCAGCCGTAGGTCGCGAAGTTGCCGAGCGAGTATGCGATGAGCCTATCTTTGTAGACTTCCATTCCGCGGAGCACGTGCGGCCCGTGGCCGAGAACGAGATCAGCGCCCGCGTCTATTACGGTGTGGGCGAACAACGGCAGATTGCCACGCTGTTCGCCGTAAAAAAGTTCGGTGCGTCTTGGAACGTTCTGCGCACCGGTCCCTTCGGCTCCGCCGTGAAACGACACGACTACGATGTCTGCTTTCTTATCGGCTTCCTGAACGAGTCGCCGTGCCGTATCGAGGTCATTTACGTTAGGCACAATGTTATTGTGTGCAAATCCAACAAACGCGACCTTCAGTCCGCGGACGTCGAGATACGCGGTAGAGTATTGGCCCTTGTCGCTGCCGGCGTGTTTGATTCCGAGATCGTCAAGCGTTCGACGCGTACTTGCGCGGCCGGCCTCGCCGAAGTCAGAAGCGTGATTGTTCGCGACGCTCATTACATCGAATCCGGCGGCCTTTAGATTTTTTGCAAAACGCGTCGGCATTCTGAAAGCGAAACACCTGATGGGCTGACCCGGTTTCGGTGTCCCACACTTCTCCGAGACGCCGCCGTCGATGATCGGCCCTTCCATATTTCCGAACGCAATGTCCGCAGCGGACAACACGGGAGTAACATCCTTCAGAATGTCCGCTCCGTCGTTCGGCGGCATTCGCGAATCGTTTGGGAACGGTGAGCCGAGCATAACGTCGCCGACCGCGGCGATCGTGATCGGGTCGGAAGATCTCGGCGTCGGGGTCGCTCTAACATTCGTCTCCGCCTCGGCGATCGGAGTAGCGAGATCTTTCGTCTGACATGAACCCGTCGCAAACAAAAGAATGATTGTTAGAAAAATTGATCTCGACATTTTTCAGAATCCTCCACCAGCAAACCGAACTCTTGGATGCGACTGGTTCATCAACGGTGGAAAAAAAATCGGCGAAACGGTATTAAAACACGCTTCACCGATTTCGTAAATGAGAATCTCGGTCGCCTCGCTACCGCAGGCGGTCCTGACCTAAGGAACAAACGCG
>JBBKWN010000059.1:0-6700 GCA_037968955.1 Rheinheimera sp.
ATATGGTATTGCCAATTTCAAACTACCCTGTGCCGTGTAGATCGGCGCTTATTTTAATCATGAAAAAGCTTACAAGGAAAGTCAGAATGAACATGAAATCTTTATGCTCGGCATTGATGCTTATAACCTCTGCAGTCCTGTTAAATCCTGTCGTTGCCGAAACAGTGCCCGTCGTCGCGAAGGTTGCGCCGGCCAGCACCAAACCAGCCACCAAACTTAGCATTAACAACGCAAATTCGGAGCAGTTAGTCGCAATTCCGGGCATCGGTCAGAAAAAGGCAGAAGCTATTCTTGCTTATATTAAAGCAAATGGCCCAATTAAGGATCAGCAACAGCTGACGGAAGTTAAAGGTATTGGCACCAAGCTAGCCGCAAAAATTGGCGAGTTTGTTAGTTTTTAAATAGATTTTTGCTGCGATACACTCATTCTGTGGGGGCTGGGTCAAAGCAGTAAAACAAAAGACAGGGCAAGTGGCATACAGTTGCTCTGTCTTTAACTTTAATCTGCTTTGTTTAACTTAATCAATCATGGCAGGTTGGCGAAATCAAGCCTGTAGACCATGTTTAGCTGTCGCCCAAAGCTCGCATTTGCTCATTCGCCCACTGGACCGCTTCATGGTACGCATCTGGTAATAGCTTGGCGTCTAAGCCGAGTTTTTCGATAGAGACATTGGCAGCTTGCCACATTGCTTGTTCGTAACATTTAACCAAGCCAAGATATTCTGCCAATAAACCTTCGTTATCGACCAGCGCATCCTTGATGTCTTTTGATAGCGGCAATTTACTCATCACGGACGTCATCGGTTCGTCCAGTATTGCATCCATCAGTGACATCATCCCGGTTAGAAATGCTTTCGCGATGTCGGTTTTACGATGCATCGTCGCTATCCCTTCGGCAAATTTTGCTCTGGTCATGGCGAGTCGCATGAGCTCTGCTGGTTTTTCACTGCTGACTTGGGCAGTAAACAGCACCGATAAGAATTTTTTCAGTTCAAGTTGGCCCAGAACAACCAAAGCTTGCTTGATCGTTTCAATTTCAGAACGACGCTTAAACACGGCAGAATTGGTATAACGTAACAATTTGTAAGACAGGTTGACGTCACGTTCGAAAATACTGGTAATTTTAGCCAGATCCATTTCGCTTTTTGATGTTTCATATAACAATTCAGCTAAAGTCATTTGCGCCGGCGATAACGCCTTACTTTGTAACATTTCTGGCTTAGAGAAAAAGTACCCTTGAAAATAACTAAACCCCATACTCATCGCCAGTTGGAACTCTTCAATGGTCTCAACTTTCTCGGCTAAAAGTTTGATATTCGGGAATTCGGCGGTAGCTTTGAATACTTCTTGAATGGTTTCATTGCTGGTATCACGAAAATCAATTTTGATGATGTCAATGTAGGGATAAAAATGGCGCCAGACCGGCTGATGGATATAGTCGTCAAGCGCAATCAGGTAACCTTGTTCTTTTAAGGCCTGACACTCCGCCAATAAACGTTTTCCTGGTTGCACCGTCTCTAAAATTTCAACCACCACCTGCTCTTTGGGGAGCATTGACGGAAACTTTTTAAGTAATGTATCGAGTGTAAAGTTAATAAAGCCGAGCTTGTCGCCGAGAAAATCATCGAGACCAAAGTTAAATTGGCTTCCGGCAATCATGCGCGATGTTGCTTCGTCGCCATCAATATCCGGAAATACGTTTTCTAGGCCATCACGAAACAGCAATTCATAAGCATACAGATTTTTGTCACGATCCAGAATGGGCTGACGGGCGGCATAAAAATACATACGGACTACGATTCCTTAGACGGCGCTCTGGCAAGCAATGTAGCAAAGAAAATGTCTGGGAGGGAAATAAAATTTTACGCTAATGATAATTTCTTACGCGGACGCCGTGATCAGCAGTGCTAACCCCGGCGTCCAACGAATTATTGTGCTTGCTTCATCTGCTTGAGCATTTCATCAAATTGCTCATTCACGGCAACTTTGGGCGCCGATGTCAGCAGACTGACCGCGACAATAGCTAGCGATGAACCGATAACCCCCGGCACCATCGCATACAGCCACTGGTCCAGAGTTTTACCGTCGATAGCAAAGGGGCCGTAGATCCAAACCAACACCGTAACGGCGCCGGTCAGCATGCCAGCCAACGCTCCCCACTGGTTCATTCGACGCCAATAAAGGCTCATGAGGATCAATGGACCAAACGCAGCGCCAAAACCGGCCCATGCGTTGCTTACCAGCCCCAAAATCGAACTGCTGCGATCAAGGGCTATCACAATGGCAACAACGGCGACGATAAAGACCGAACCGCGCCCCATATTCACCAAATGACGGTCAGAAGCTTGTTTGTTAAAAAATGTCTTGTAGAAATCCTGCACCAGCGCACTGGACGTGACCAATAGCTGGCTAGAAATGGTGCTCATGACCGCGGCTAGTAACGCCGCCAGTAAGAAACCACCAACGAAGGGATGAAACAGTGCTTGTGACATCACGATGAAAATAGTTTCTGAGTCCTTAAACGTGGTGCCGGTTAATTGGATGTAGGCAATACCGATAAAGCCTGTAGTTACAGCGCCGATCAGCGACACGATCATCCAGGTCATCCCGATACGACGCGCTCGCGTGAAATCTTTGACCGACCGAATGGCCATAAATCGGACAATAATGTGTGGTTGGCCGAAATAACCCAAGCCCCACGCCATCAACGAAACGATACCAAGGGCACTGGTGCCGGTAAATATATCCAAATGTGCCGGGTTGAATTCAGTGACGATATCGATAACAGGTGTGATGCCTCCCACCACATCAAAAGCGATTGCGGGCACCAGAACAAGCGCCACAAACATAATAATACCTTGCACAAAGTCAGTCATACTGACCGCTAAAAAGCCACCTAATAAGGTATAAGCAATCACGACACCGACCGTGAGGATCAGGCCCAATAGATAATCCAAGCCAAAAACAGATTCAAATAATTTACCGCCAGCAACAACCCCGGAAGCGGTATACAAGGTGAAAAATACCACGATAACCAGCGCCGAAATTAACCGGAGCATCCGGGTATGATCGTCAAAGCGATTTTCAAGATAGTCGGGCAAGGTGATTGAGTCTTTGGCGACCTCGGTAAAAACCCGGAACCTTGGCGCTAACAACATATAGTTCAGCCAAGCGCCTATCACCAAACCAAACGCCATCCAGATTTGTGACAGCCCAAGCGCATAAACTGCACCTGGCAAGCCCATCAATAGCCAGCCACTCATGTCAGATGCACCAGCAGATAAGGCGGTGACTCCAGGGCCAAGTTTACGCCCGCCTAACATATACTCAGATAAATTGCTGGTTGATTGCCGGTAGGCATACAGTCCAATGGCTAACATTGCGATAAAATAAATTACCAGCGCTAGAATAGTACCCGTTTCCAAGTTGATGACCTCGTAGGTTGATATGATTCTGGTTATTGTCATGAACAAGTCGCGGCTGACTGCATTCGTCGCAGTCACAAAGCCAGAAGCGACATGTGGTTGGCAATCATGCTAACAAGCACCGACCGGCAGAGCCAGTGCTTTTCTATGATTGCCCCTTGAGGTGCTACCAGTTGCGGTTAAATCTGAAATTGTAGTTGTTGTTGCAAAGACGCTGCCACCGCAGTTAACGGCTGGTCAAGACCAGCAACCAGTACCACATCCGCCTTTGCCAATTGCATACTCTGTCCGTGAAATAACGGGTCGCTAAAGCTGTCGCGACCCGGTAAACCATGGTTTTTTGGCAAAATAAACACGGTCACTGGCCCTTGCTGAGTGTTAAAAATAAGATGGAGCGAGCGTGTACCTTGAAAAGTACAAAAACTAGCATAGCGAATAGTGCCCGGCCACGATTGCAGATGACCGCCTAAATCTGCTAACAATTGGTTGACGTTGCTCAGCTCGATACTGGCGCTATTATTGATGAGCATATTGGCTTCGTGGTAAACATGCGCTAAGGCATGGCCTGCTAAATCGTCTTGCCACGGGTAAAATTGATCCCGGTGCTGCACTAAACCCGCGACCAATGCCAGGCTTGCCGCCAGACCGAACCACCATTGGCGTTGTCGGGTCTTTTGGTGATGCCGCAGGCTTTGATTGAGCAATAAACGGTCTGCCAAGTCAGCCGGCACCGCGACTGCCATGCTGCGCTTGAGCTGTTCATCGAGTAACAATAATTCTTGTTGTAAGCGTTGTTTATCAGGATCAATAGCCAGTTGCTGGATGACCAAGTCATCACAGGTGGCCGGATCGCTGAGTAAGCGGCGACGAAATTCTAACTCATCCATGCTGACTGGCTCCTGTGTTAGTGGATTGGCTTAATTGCTCACGAAGTTGATGCCGAGCCCGAAATAAACGGGTGTTTACCGTATTTAAATTAAGCTCAAGTGTTTGAGCGATTTCTTCACCGGTCATACCAAGTAGCACTTGTAACACTAGCGGCTCGCGATACTCTTCGGACAGGCGTGCAATGTGCCAATGCAACTGTTGGTTTGCCGCATGTTGCTCCGGACCGGCCGTATGTTCATCTTCAAGCCAGTCTTGGTCAATATCCTGATAATCAAACTGCTTACGTTCAAAACGCCGCGCGTTCTCACGCCGCAAAATGGTAATTAACCAGCCTTTCGCTGCCGCTGCGTCTTGCAGGCTGTCGAGGTTTTTCCAAGCGCGTAAAAATGTTTCCTGCACTAAATCCTCAGCCACCGGGCGTTGGTGGCATAGCCAAAATGCATAGCGGAATAAATCGGCATGAAAAGCGCGTACCAAGGCTTCATATCGTATTTGTTTATTACTCATTGCTCTCCATCATCGCGAGGATTTGCCTTACTGTGGGTATAGACCGGCCAATGCCAAAAATATGTGCACAATTGAATAAAATATTCTGATGGTCGGAAAAAGAACACCATGGACTGCATGTGCAGTCCATTTCGAGTCATCGAGTAGCGTAATAACTTATTTCGGATAAAACGGTTTTAGGAGCACCGGGCTCTGCGCTTGCTGTAGATGTTTATGCTTGGCCCATGCTTCGAATAACGCCTGACCTAGCCAAGGCGTGTGTTGCGCTTGATACGACTGATAAGCAAGTTTCTCAACTTCCTGACGTAAAGCACATGGCGGCAATGCTTTGATCAATTGCGGCAGTTGTTCAATATTGTGATCAAGTTGCTGCGATGCCCAGCGCAATAACTGCTGACTGGCCACTAAACTGTCATTCGCGAGGCAGGCTGCTTTGAACTTTTTAGCGTTAAACTTTACTTCACTGGCCATTGGGTTCGCTGGCACGGTTGTTTTTTTGCGATTAAATCGCTCGTGCGCCCACCACCAAGTAGCCAGTGCGGTCGTTAGCAGCCATAAACAAAGAAGTAAGCCCGAAAGGTAATTCCACTGCCACCGACTCATTTGCAGGGGGCTTGACGATGTTGGCGTGCTGGAAATATCTTCATTGGCGGTGGTGACCGCCGCTGGTGTGGCGTTTAACTGGTTTGGATTGGCAGTGACCGTTAAGGTGCGCTCTGGTAATTCGGCATAGGCTAGCTGATTGGTTTTGCTATTCCACCAAGGAATACGCACGGCCGGCAGTTTGAGTTCGCCACTTTGGGTGGCAATGACCGCCGAGGTAAACACTTTTTGCGCGACAATTCGGCCGTTTCGTTCCGCTTTTTTTGCTTGTGGTTGTTCGGCGTAATTTTTTATCCCAGCTGGCAAGTCAATTTTTAGATCAGGTAATTGATGCTCGGCTAAATCAAGCGCGGTTAAGGTAATGGTGCGGGTCACCGGCTCGCCTTGCACTAACGTTGTCGACAGTGGCGTCCATTCTTCGGTTAAAGCAACCAGTTCAGATACCAGCCAATCGCCGGTAAAGCCTGCTGGCATTGGTTGCACTTTTAATTCAACGGCTTGCCCTTGGGCGGAGATGGTCTGTGTTTTGGCAAAATAATCGTAACGAGAGCTGTTGCGGTCAATCATCTCACCGTTAAAAAAAGGTGCTTCCAAGGTAACGTTGCCGCTTTGTTGCGGGATCAGGCTATAGCGGCGGGTGATGGTCTGATAGCGAATGCCGTTGACCAGCTCCGTTCCTTCGACATCTTTACCCACTTGCTCAATGGTGGTGTTTGGCAATTCTGGCTGGCTTAGGCTGCCACGTTGTAAGTCACCACTAAAAAATATTTTTACATCGTAGTAGACCATCTGCTGCACAAAGAGCTCAGTTTGACTGGCGCTACTTTGGATAAACAACACTTGTTGATCCGTTGCATTTTGACTAGCCGGAATGACTTCTACTGCCACCGGCGAGCTGGTGATGCCATTGACGTTAAACGCTGGGATTGTAAATTTCCCGGTCGTTTTGGCAAATAAACTCAGTTGCCAAATGGTGCTTTGGCTCGATTGGCCGTTGATGATTTGCATACTTTGGCTGACAGAGGGCGGGGTCAGCCGAAAATTCTGCTCCAGAGCGCTAAAATCGATGGCACTACTACTAACTTTTTCGTCGATTTGTACTGACAAACGTAATTCTTCGCCGAGCATCACCGGGTTTTTATCAACTCTGACTTGAAGACTGGTTGCTGCCGTAGCGACGGAAATCTGCCAGAGCAATAACAAGGCGAGCAGAGCATGCCATCGCCAAGACGGTGTTGAAGTTTGTCGTGCCATGCAGATTTGGCAACGTTGCAGCC
>JBBKWN010000060.1:0-3252 GCA_037968955.1 Rheinheimera sp.
TTGTCAAACCAGCTCTCCAGATTGAGTTTGGCCGACCAAAAATCGACCGCATCTTTACTCAGTTTTTTAAAACCGCCCTGGGCAAATAAATCGGCGCGCGCGTCAACCGTCGTCAGACGTTCATCCTGCGTCACCACTTTTATCCCAAACCGGCCGTGCAGACGATTGACAAATTTGTGTACCCGAGCGGTAAACGGCTGCTCAGTACCGTCCATATTCAGTGGTAATCCGACCACCACTAAACCGGGTTGCCATTCCGTCAGTAATTTTTCTATTTGCGTCCAATCCGGTGTGCCATCGACTGCTTTTAATGCTTTCAAAGTGCTGGCGCTGCCGGTGAGCTGTTGGCCGATGGCGACGCCGATACTTTTTAGACCGTAGTCAAATGCCAGTATATTTGGTTTGTCACTCATCAAGCGTGTCCTGCATCTGGGCTTAACTGCCATGCCTGAATGCCAAGGCGTTTTGTGGCACCTTGCCATTTATCGGCATGGGTTAAGTCAAAAATAATTTGGTTATCGGCCGGGATCACCAACCATGAATTGTCGGCAATTTCCTGCTCTAGTTGCCCCGCGCTCCAGCCGGCATAACCAAGTGCTAAGATGAATTTTTCAGGGGCGTTGTCGGACGTCAATTGTTCCAAAATGTCTTTTGACGTGGTCACCATTAAGTCATCGGTCAATTTAAGGCTGCTGATAAAACCTTCTTTGGGTGTATGCAGCACAAAACCACGTTCATTTTGTACCGGACCCCCGGCGCAAACTTGTGCTTTGGCAGCGTCGCAGTCGGCGTTATGTGCAATCTCCAGCTGGCGCAGTAAATCCGAAACATTGATTGAAAGTGGATGATTGATCACGAGGCCCATCGCACCATCGGAATTGTGTTCACAAATATAGGTCACGCTGCGGCCAAATAGCGGGTCTTCTAATGACGGCATGGCGATTAATAAATGATTTTGCAAACTGGTCATGGTGCTTTCTACCATCAAGTTCTCCATCTCAGTTTGACTGCTGTTGCAGCAGCAATTCAATTTGGTCAAATAATAGTCCGGTAATGCTGATTGGAAAGGCGGCTTCAATTTCCCGAATACAAGTTGGGCTGGTGACATTAATTTCTGTCAGTTTATCGCCAATAATATCCAGACCCACGAAGATAAGCCCCTTGGCTTTCAGTGCGGGACCGACGGCGCGGGCAATGGCCCAATCGCTGGCACTGAGTGGCCTTGCTTCGCCGCGACCGCCAGCAGCGAGGTTGCCACGAGTTTCACCGCTTGCCGGAATACGCGCTAGGCAATATGGCACCGGCTCGCCATTGATGACCAGTACACGTTTATCACCGTCTTTTATTTCTGGAATAAACTGCTGTGCCATCGCATAGCGGGTGCCATGTTCGGTCAGCGTTTCAATAATCACGCTGACATTGGCATCGTCCGGTTTTAACCGAAAAATCGAGGCGCCGCCCATGCCATCTAGCGGTTTTAAAATGACATCTTTTTCAGCCTGATAAAACGCTTTTAAACGCGCGGCGTCGCGGGTGACGAGAGTTTTTGGGGTGTGTCGACTAAACCAACTGGTATAGAGCTTTTCGTTGGCGTCGCGCAAACTTTGTGGTTTGTTCACAATGAGCGTGCCTTCATCTTCAGCGCGTTCGAGGATATAAGTGGCGTAAACAAACTCGGTGTCAAACGGTGGATCTTTTCGCATCAAAATGACATCAAGATCGCTTAATGCGATATCTTGTTGACCATTAAATTCGTACCATTTTGTTGAATTTTGTTCGACTTGCAATAACTTGGTGCTGGCGCGGGCCTGGCCTTCCATTAAATAGAGATCAGCCATTTCCATATAATGCAGCTGATAGCCGCGTTCTTGCGCCTGCAGTAGCATGGCAAAACTAGAATCTTTTTTGATATTAATGGCCGAAATCGGGTCCATTACGATGCCTAACTTAATCAAATTTTCGCTCCCGGATTGGCCTGCGCCAAATCACCCATCTGTAGTTGCAAGGCGCTGATCGCAGTCAGCGCAGCGGTTTCGGTTCGAAGGACTCGTGGCCCCAGTTGCACCGCGACAAAGCCCGCGCTGGTGGTTAGTAGAACTTCACGGTCACTAAAACCACCTTCAGGGCCAATGATTAGCCGCACTGAATTCACTGGCGTTAACGTCTTAATGGTGTCTTTGGCCCAAGGATCCAAGGTCAGTTTCAGCTCATCGGTTATTTGGCCAAGCCATTTGTCGAGATGTTGTGCAGGGTGTACCGTCGGTACCACACTACGACCGCTTTGTTCACAAGCGCTAATTACAATTTTTTGCCACTGCTCAGTACGTTTTTGCAACCTATCGGCATCTAGTTTGACACCGCAGCGTTCGGTAAAAAGTGGGGTAATTTCAGTAACTCCCAGTTCGACCGCTTTTTGAATGGCAAATTCCATCCGATCGCCTCTGGAGATCCCTTGTCCAAGATGAATTTTCAGTGGCGACTCTACCAAGTTTTCAGTGTGGGCAGTAATCTCCACTTGCACATGTTTTTTAGCGGTGTCGGTAATGACCGCCGCATAGTTGTGGCCATCGCCGTTGAACAAACATAGTGTATCGCCGGTTTGCATCCGAAGCACACGACCAACATGGTTTGCCGCATCGTCTGTCAATTGCAACCGTTGTTGCGGCGCCAATGCGCCAGGTTGATAAATTCTCGGGATCCGCATCAACAAGTTTTCCGAAAAATAAAAGCGCTATGGTAGCAGGCGTTGTCTTTGAAAGGTATAACATACCGTATTGAAATAAGTGGGTTTGGCTGGGAGTTTTGATGAGTACAGTATTAGATGTGCGTGGACTAACCAAAAAGTACGGTGAACTGGTCGCGGTCGATGGCATTAGTTTTTGTGTGCAGCGCGGTAGCTGTTTTGGCCTGTTAGGCCCCAATGGCGCTGGCAAAACAACCACCATTGAAATGCTCGAAGGGCTAGTGAAACCTGACTTAGGCGAGATTCTTTATCACGGAAAACCAGCGAGCCGCGATGATTTTCAGCAGCTTGGGGTGCAATTTCAGCAAACAGCACTGCAGGATTATCTGACGGTTCATGAAACGCTCAAACTATTCGCGGCTTTTTACCCCAAACCTGCGGATCTTGCCGAACTTATCGAGTTGTGTGACTTAACGGAAATTTTGAACCGCGATCATCGTAAGCTATCCGGCGGCCAGCGTCAGCGTCTCTTGCTGGCGCTGGCGCTGGTGAATGAGCCGCAGATTATC
>JBBKWN010000061.1:0-4130 GCA_037968955.1 Rheinheimera sp.
ATTACGAACCTCAACAAACCATAATTTATTAAAGTAGTTGAGATGAAATAATGAAAAAAAATCAAGGTTTTACCCTCGTTGAACTGGTCATCGTGATTGTGATTTTGGGTATTTTGGCAGTCACGGCAGCGCCGAAGTTTTTAAACTTATCCGGTGATGCCAAAGCCAGTACTTTGAGTGCGGTGAAAGCATCGATTGAAAGTGCCAATGCGCAGGTCTATGCCAAGGCGATTATTGCCAGTAAGCAAAATGAAGCGACTTATAAAACGAAGAATCCAGAGATTAATTTGGTTTATGGTTATGTCAAAGCTGACAAAGACGAAGTGACGAAGGTGCTTGATTTGGCTACGTCCGATTGGACTATTGCCGCTGGTGTTGCCAATACCGCTTTAGGTATTGCGACGACAGACGTGACGGTGCAACCACAGTCTTCAACTTTGGTTGATGGCGACACCGCTACGACTGCTGCTTGTGTGTTGATTTATAAACAAGCAACAATTGCTGGCGCAAAACCTGTCATGACATTACAAACCGGCGGCTGCTAACCCAGCTGCTAGCCCAGAGCCGATGATGCAAAACCAAACCGGATTTACCTTAGTTGAACTGGTGGTGGTGATATTGATCGGTGGTATTTTGGCAGTCACAGTACTGCCAAAACTTTTTAGTGTCGAAGACGAAAACCTCCAAGGCCAGCGCGATCAGTTGCTGGCCTTAACCCATCAGCTGCAACAGCAAAGCATGCAAGATACCGCCAATTTATCCACTACTTGCCCAACGTTAGTGATTAATAGCACGGCTGCTGGTTTTGCCAGCGCCAATGCCTGTGTGGCTGCGGCCAGTTTTACCGCTGATCCCAGCAACCCACAACAAATTATCTGGCAAGCTGGCGCCACCGTCAGTAGCAGCGTCGGGTTGCCGTTACAGCTCCGTTTTGACAGTTGGGGCCGGCCAGAAGGCAGTTGTGCTGCAGGCTGTCGTATTAGCCTTAGTCAAAATGGTATTGACCAACGCATTTGTCTGAATCAAAGCGGGTACATTCAATTATGCTAACAGCGGCGACGCGGCCATCAGCCCGCACAAGCGGTAGCGATTGGCGCGCGCAAGGTTTTACGCTGGTGGAGTTAGTGGTTGGCATCATGGTGCTTGGCATTGCGTTGTTATTAATCAGCAGTATTTTAGCGCCGATGTATATCCGAAGCTCCGAGCCTTGGCATCAGGTGCGGGCGGCTGAACTGGGTCATAGTTTGATGAATGAAATTATGGCGCGCAGTTTTGATGAAAATTCTAGCCGCGGCGCCAACTTACTGCGTTGTGGAGAAACCGGCGCACAGAGCTGCATGGCCAGCATTCCAGCTTGCCCGTTGTTGGGCATGAGCAGCGCCACCGAAGAAACCAGCCGCGATTTATATGATGACGTTGATGATTTTCATTGTTTTCGGGGGAATGGCGTGGCGGTGAGTAATATCCTCAATCAAAGTCTGGCCGAGAGTTACCGCAATTTTCAACTGTCGGTGTTGGTCAGCTATGCCGGTGCCGATTTTGGTTTACCTGATCAAAACGTCAAACGTGTCGACATTATGGTCATTTTACCCTCCGGTGAAACCATGCCATTTAGTAGCTACAAAGGGAACTGGTAATGGCGCGTCTGGCACTATTCCCCCCATCGCGCAGGCGTATTCAGCAACAAGGTGTCACCTTGGTGGAGCTGGTGGTGGTGATGATGTTGCTCGGCATACTGGCGATCGGTTTGACCAGCTATCTGCGCATCGGCGCCAGCATGTATGTCGATGGCACTGTGGTGCAGCAAACTTTACAACAAAGCCGTTTTGCGCTGGAGCGGGTGGTGCGGGAATTGCGCAGTGCGGTGCCCAATAGTGTGCGGGTGTTAAATAACTTTGATAACAGCGTAAGCTGTGTTGAATTTACGCCGTTACTGCAAAGTGGCGTCTATCGCGATTTACCCTTATATCCGGCAAGGCGCAACTGGATTGGCGTCACCACCATTAGCACAAGCTGGACGCCGTTGGCAGGTCAACGGTTAACGGTTTATCCGACCGATCCAAGTCATATTTATGATCTGAATCAGGCGCGCAGTGGGGTGATTGCGCCCGTGCAAGATGCCCCCGATGATGCAGACGGCAACGCCCATACCCGCCGGTTGAAATTAAATGATGTCGCGGCGCAGGCAATGACCTTTATCACCGAGTCGCCGCAAAAGCGCTTTTATCTGCTCGATAGCCCAGTCAGTTTTTGTCTGGTGGGACAACAATTAAGGCGCTACAGCGGTTATGGTTTTACCGCCGCTCAGCCGTTACCACCACCGGTTATCAATGGCGAAGTGATCGCCAGTGGGCTCACTAATCAAAGCAGCGAGCCGGCATTTACCATTAATGCTGCGGTGTTAAACCGCAATGCGGTGTTGCATCTATTTTGGCGCTTTAGCCCCGCCACAGATATTGGGCAAGATTTGTTTTTTAATCATGAGGTTCATATTCCCAATGTGCCTTAACCCAAAACATCACGCCCCACAATTGAGCCTGCGAACCACAACGGCAGCCCGCCAACAAGCAGGCAGCTCGCTGGTGATGGCGCTATTTATTATTGTGCTGATGAGTGTATTGCTGTTGGCACTAGGCCGGCAGCTGATAAGTTCCAGCCAGTCGGTCAGCATCGAAGTGCAAGGCAATCGCGCTTTTAACGCGGCGCAATCGGGTTTGCAGCTTGGGTTAGCGCAGTTGTTTCCTGTAAATAGCACGGCTAGCTGTGCGGCAGTCGCAGCTAGTTTTTCCTTTAACCAAGCAGGTTTACAGAGTTGCCAGGCAAATTTAAGTTGTGTGGCCGTGGCCAACCCTGATGTCACAAGCCGGCCCTTGTATCAGTTGACCAGCATCGGTAAATGCCATGCCGGAGATATTCAAAGCAGTCGGGTGCTGGTGATGGAGGCTTATTGATGAAATTCTGGCGTAGTTGTTTAATCGTGCTGTTGCTGCTAGTTAGTTTTGCCGGTCGCAGTGAAGTTTGCAAAGATATTTGGCCATCAGCGGTTACCGAAACGAGCAGTATTCCTGCCTCCGTCAGTTACAGCCCATCAAATCCGACCACCATGAACAGTTTCAGCGGCACTTTTGCCCCCGGCGATTATAAGATTGGTACGCATTCGATTGGCAACAACACCACTTTAACGACCACTGGCGCGACGACACGCATTTTTGTCGAAGGTAATTTGGTGATCAATAACAATGTGTTGTTAAACGCTGGTGGTGCACCTGAGAATTTACTGATTGTCGTCACGGGAAGCCTGTCGGTTTATAACAATTCAGTGATCCGTGGTTTTGTGTTGGTAGGCGGTTCGGTTTTTTTTAGTAACAATGCCAGTATTAATGGCGGGTTGACTGCGCGTGGCAGTATTTCCGGCTGGAATAATTCTAATGCGACTTACAATGCCGATGCCTTGAGTCGGTTGGATGGCGGTGTGGTTTGTAGCCCTGCACTCACTTGTTTTAACGATGACTTCCAAGCCAGCAGTTTAAGTGACAGCTGGTCGGCGAGTCGCAGTAGCGGTTCTTTTACGCCTTCGATCGTCAATGGGCGGCTACGGATCACGCAAAATGTCGGCAACCAATCTACTGCCGCCAGTTTTCAACGGTTATTTCCAGGCGTTGCCAATCTAGTGATTGTTGAATTTGATCAGCTAGCCTACGGCAAAACAGGCGCCGAAGGAGCTGATGGGGTCGCGGTGGTGTTGTCAGATGCCAGTGTAACGCCCCAGCCTGGTGCATTTGGCGGGCCGCTTGGTTATGGCATTAAACCGGGCATTCCAGGTTTTGCCGGTGGCTGGCTCGGTGTCGGTATCGACGAATATGGCAATTATTCGGCGGAAGGTGGCCCGGCAAGCCCAGGGCGGCGGCGGCAATCGGTGGTGTTACGAGGTTCAGGCTCGGGTAGTAGTGGTTATCGTTATTTAGCCGGCACTTGTAGCAATGGCACCACCAATACCGGTGGCAATTGTTTGTCTCCGTCAGTCGATAATAACAATGTCAGCCCAGCCCATCGGTATCGGGTGACGGTTGATTCACGTGTCAGCTCGCAGGCGATGGTTAAAGTTGAGCGCAACACCGGTAGTGGTTATC
>JBBKWN010000062.1:0-50262 GCA_037968955.1 Rheinheimera sp.
CCACCTTACTACGCCAACTACTGGCCAGAAAATTATTGCGCGAACACCGTTTTCACGAGGCTGGCGATTATTTCGTCGAACCGAAATTGCAACAGCTGGCCGCACAGTACATCCTTGCCCGTCAGCACAGCCAAAACAATTGGTGGCGTACACTAGGCCGCACTTTGGGGCTTAATTTTGGCCATCTGGCCCAAGCCGCAGCAACTTTTGAAGCGGCGCAGCTTGCGCGCGAACACGGTCTGGAACTACTGGGTTTTGAAATGGCGCCAGATTATCAGGTGTTTTACGGCCAGTTTGAGTTCTGGCAACCAGAGCAGCCACCGGTGCGGCAGTTCGCCATCCCGACCGCGGAACAACGGCGGCTTGAGCAAAGTAGCGCCGTACCCGATAAACGCTTTCACTATCGTTATCTGGCCGCAGAACTGGCGAGTCAAAGTGCCAGTTTATTACCTGCCAACAGTCAGGCTTTTGCCGCCACGCTCTGTTACGCCACCACTTGGCTGATTAACCGCGATCCGGCGCAAGCACAAACCTATTACCAGCGTTACCTACAACAAGGTCCTTATGTGCCTTGGGGCGCCGACTTTGGGACCCGCTGTCCGGCGCCTGACTTTAGCGCGGCCGAAAGCCGATTGCATCACAACACCCAGCAGGCTGTCCGGCTGCGGTTGCGGCCTCTAAAACCATTCTGGCCGGTGCTGCTGCTGTTACCGCTTATCGGCTGGTGGTGGCGCACACGTCGCCCACAGTAATCACCGTGCCAGGAAAGACAGGAGTAGCCAGTGTCAACATGGCAAAGCATCACCCAGCGATGGTGGGATGGTGGTGACGATTGAGCAATTATTGCGGATAACTATGTGCTGTTCGCACTGCTGGCATGGTTTCTTAAAGCGCAGTACAACTTGCTGCGGTCTGACATTTCGGTCACAATCGCCACAACAGGTCTTACCAGAGAGCACGTCATGCCGCATCTAACCCAGATTAAAGTCCGAGGTTATCATTTAGACATTTACCAACATGTGAACAATGCCCGTTATTTAGAGTTTTTAGAAGAGGCCCGCTGGAGCTATCTAGAAGATGGTGGTGATGTTGAATATTTCGCCAAAATGCAGTTAGCGTGGGTGATTGTGAACATCAATATTAATTATCGCTTCGCCGCCACCAATGGCCAAACGCTGCAAATTACCACTCAATTCAGTAAAGTAGGTGGCAAAAGTGCAGTGATCCATCAAGTGATTAGCATCGCAGGTAGCGATACCATCGTCGCCGATGCCGATATTACCTTTGTCTGCCTTGATCAAAAAACCGGGAAAGCCGTGGCGATTGAAGGTGAATTAATGGCAAGGTTACAACAGCACCTGACGGACTAAACAAACACCCTGCTTGATGATTGGGATGGGCTGGCAGAGCGGCGACGGATTGCGCACTGCATCTAGAACGATCACTAGAGTGCCAACTTTGCCGTCCACAGCAACCCACAATTCTTTATTGCAGGGCCTGGCGCCATAACAACAGCTTTTGGGCAAAGGTGAGGCTAGCGTGCGCCGGGCTGGTTGAAGGCAGTGTGCTAATTTTGACGGAGCTTGTCAAAAGCATAGCCGTCACTTGTTGGCGCTGATAGTGCCGAAAACTTTGCGCGGCTTTGCCGCCATTGAGCCAGATATGTTGTAAATCAGGCAGTTGCTGGCACAGCTGCTCAAGCGGGTTAAAACGGATACTGTCACGGACAATAGCGCTATCGAGGCTACCTGAGCGCTGGCAACTGCCAATCACATCCCAAAACGCCACCCCGGCTCCAAGCGCCTGCTGACAGCGACTTTGATAGTCGAGACTAGCATCAATGCCAAATAACTGTTGCAACAATGGCCACAGCTGATTACGCGGGTGACCATAGTACTGTTGCTGGTTAAGCGACGCCTGCCCTGGCATACTGCCCAAGATCAGGATCCGGGCCTTGGTGTTATATAACGGTGCCAAGCCTTGTAATTGCGGTAACACCAGCGCCATTTTAGGCTTTGGTTACACTGCCAATCGCCGATAATTCTGGCTGATACTGCAGCGCTTTGTGCCAGCTGGCGCTGGCGAGTTCAGCTTCACCCTCTTGCGCCGCGCAATAACTTAACATGGCATACAAATAGCCATTGTTACTGTGATCTCGCAGCCAGTGCTGAATTTGTTTGCGTAGTTGCAGCACCGAGCGGCCTAATGGAATTTGTTGCAGAACGTGCCACGCCAATGGTAAATCAGCCAGCGCTAAGGTTTCTAACAGCATTTTTTCGGCTTGCTCTGCCTCACCACTAAGCGCCTTGGCCCAGACCTTACCTAAGGTGGCTGCCACCGATTTACGCTCTTTTGCGGCTAAGTTTTGCCAATAACCGGCTTGCTCGTCAAATAACCCTTGTTGCGCCAATGCGCTTATCGCCTGCGGGTACAGCTGATACCGATACTGCTGCCACTGCACTTTAGATAACCACTGATACTTCAAGGCTTGCGGGACCTGTTCTAACAACGTTTGCCACTGCCCGGCCTGTTGTAGCGCCGTCAAATAACTGCGACCTAGCGCCTGATTTTTCGGCTCTTGGGCTACTTTGGGGCCTAACACGGCAACCGCTTTGAGTGCGTCGCCTTGCACCAACCATAAATCAGCAATCAGCAAACTGCTATCGGGATCATCCTGATCCATTTCAGCTGCACGTTGATTGGCTTTGGCTAGTTCGCCAACCCGCAACGCGCTATAGCTGGCCATGATTAAGCGGGCTTTATCCCACTCGGGTTCTGATTTAGCAATTTCAAACAGCTGATGAGCGTGCTGCCAGTCCTGCCGTGCAAATGCCAATACACCTTGCTGTAGCGCCTGACGAGCCCGACGCTCTTTACGCGACCGTAAAAAACTAAAGCTGATCCGCGGTAAATGGAAGAGCCGCTGCAGCAACCACCATAATATCCACCACACCAATACCGTGCCAAGGACCACCAAAATCAACCCGACAAAAGTCGCTTCAATGGTCACACCCGCGACCACAATCATCACATAACCTGGGTGATTGGCCAGCACCGGCCCGAGCAGCATCGCCAGCCCCAGCACAGTGATAAACAAGGCCAAGCGGATCATAACGCCAGCTCCGCAGCAGCAGTACCCTGACGATAGGCATCAAACAATTGCGGGCTTTTAAGTGGCGCCAGCAACGGTAAGCTGACTTGTAACGCTGACAACGCAATTAAATCATCGGCCATCAGCTGCACCGTCGGCTCCGTTGCCGCAAAATAACGTTGCAGGCTATCGGCGCTTTGTTGAATCGCGGCAGCGTACACAGCTTGGTTATGCTGCATTGCAGCCAGCTCGGCTAGCAGTAATTGTTGGGTTAACGTGTTGCGGACACTGATTTGTTGTTCGGCCGTCAGACTCACACCGTCTTCCGGGACACTGGCTCGCACCTGGATCAAACCGCGCCAGAAGTTGCCCCAATACAACTGCAGGTTGGCTTGCCAGTCGGCAGCGTCATCGCTGACTTCTTCTTCCGCCTGATTGTCCATTGCCCGCTCAGATTGGCGCAGCGGTAACGTCTGGCTTTGTTGACGCAAATTCGACAACGTCAAATGTAATTGGTGCATGTCCGGGGTATTCAATTCTGACAGCATGTGTTTGTCTTGACTGATAGCTTCACGAACTGCCACCAGACTGGCGTCTTGGATTTTTTTCAGCCGCTGATCGGCTAAATCCAACACCTGTGTCACACCAGTCACATTCTGCTCGAGAAACAATTTTTGTTCGGCTAAACGCAAAAAGTAGTCAACTTCGAGCAACTGCCAACCTTTGACATTGCCACTTTGCTGCTCTAATTGCAGCTGCAGTTTACTCAGCTCAAGCTGATTTTTTGCATCTTGTTGTTGCGCTTTATTGCTCCATTCAGCAACCACATCGACTAGTTGTCGCTGCATGTTTTGCTGCAGTTCTTGTTGTTTACTCTGAAATAAGCTGGTTTGCGTTTGTTGCTGATTGGCTAAGGTTTGCTGTTGCTGTTGCAACGCCGCCAGTTGCGGCTGCCAAACATAGAAAAACCAGCCGACCAGCACCGCACTGGCCAAGGCCACCAGCAATGAGACGATGGCTAATACCGCAGAACCTGAAGCGCGCGATCGCGAAGGCGTCGACGCAGGGGGCACTTTAGCTTCACTGGCCGGACGAATAACTTCGTTATTCAGCACTGGACTGAGCTCGCTCATGGAATTTCCTTCTTAACTGGCAAATGGCGTCCAATAACGCCTGGTCATTGGCACTGGTGGCCAGAGCAATATTGGCCGCCGGGATCCCTTTTGCGATGGCCGTTTCTGCCATACGCGCACTAACCATTATCCATTGTCGTTGTTGCAACCAAGGCAACGCAACATCGGGCAAGGAGGTCAGCAACAAGGATAAAATTTCATTACTGGTCACTACGATACATTGTATTTGTTGTGTACGCCACTGGTCAGACAAGCGCTGACCATCTAACGGCAATGGCACCCGTTTATAACTTTGCACATAGGTGACCTTAGCCCCAAGTGCCAACAAACCTTGTTTAATCAGCTCGCGCCCGCCATTACCGCGAACAATCACAATGTCACGCCCCACCACATTCTTCAACTGAGGTAAGGCTAACAGACCTTCACTGCGTTGATCGGTGGGTGCCACAACCGAGTGACCACAACTACGTTCCAACGCCGAGGCAGTGGTGGCACCAACGGTAAATAAAGGCTGCGTAAGCGTTTTTAAATCAAACTGTTGTTCCAAGCAAGTTACCGCTGAAACACTGACAAAAATAATTAACTCGGCACTTTGCAAATGTTGCACATCGCGATGGCGTAGCGGCATCAACTGCGTCGTGATTAGCGGCTGGTAGATATAGCTGATCGCCAGCTCATCCAAACCCGCCAGCAAATTATCTGCTTTGCCAGCTGGCCTGGTAATCAGTACTCCAAAGTCACTCGCTGGCAACGTCATAGGCTATTCTGCCGCCTGATAAACGGCTTCCAAAATGGCATCCGCGCCTAGCGCAATCAGCTTTTCTGCCAATTGCTCGCCTAGCATTTCTGCTTGCGCTGCCGGACCTGACACTTGCGCTTGTAAAATACGTTTACCATCCAGTTGGCCGACCAAACCGCGTAACCATAATTGGTCGCCCTGATGAATGGCAAAAGCACCAATTGGCACCTGACAGCCCCCCTGTAAGCGCCGGTTCATTGACCGCTCGGCCAACACCGCTTGGCGGGTCGGCAGATGGTCTAACGGTGCTAACCATTGCTGAACTTGGTTATCGTCACTGCGACATTCAATCCCTACCGCGCCCTGACCATTGGCCGGTAAACTTTGTTCAACCTCAATAAAACCGGCGATCCGCGCTGTAAAACCTAACCGGATCAAACCGGCCGCGGCCAGAATAATGGCGTCGTATTCCCCTTGATCGAGTTTGCTCAGCCGAGTATTGACGTTGCCGCGTAAATCGCGAATTTGTAAATCCGGTCGCATGAACTTTAACTGACACTGTCGACGTAGACTGGACGTGCCAACCACTGCGCCGTGGGGTAAAGTCGCAATGGACGTAAATTGATTAGAAACAAAAGCATCACGTGGATCTTCACGCTCGCAAATAGTTTGTAGCTGTAAACCTGCAGGAAACTCAACCGGCACATCTTTCATACTATGGACGGCGATATCAGCGCGGCCTTCTAAAATTGCAGTTTCAAGCTCCTTAACAAACAAGCCTTTACCACCAATTTTGGCCAAAGGCGTATCGAGGATTTTGTCGCCTTGGGTCGACATGGGGACTAGTTCAACCTCAAGGTTCGGGTGAAAATGCTGGAGCTGGGCTTTGACATACTCCGCTTGCCACAAAGCCAATGCGCTTTTGCGGGTGGCAATTCGAATTCGTTGCGTCATGATGGGAACCTGTGTCTGAGACTAGACCGGTCGCGGCTGGACACGCTAACCGGTCAAAAACTGGCGCTATTATAACTGCTATTGGTATTGAAAGTCGTGCTGATACAGCACATTTTGCTGCTGATCAATAATTTCGACCCGCCAGCTGCCAAGTTGCTCGGGCAGCAGCCACTTTTCGCTATAGGTGCGCCACGGAGAATCTTCTATGGTCAACAACGCTTCAGTTTGCACTTGTCCCTCAAATGACCAGCGATGGGTCAGTTCTTGGCCAGCGTAACCTTTAAGTTCGGTAAATAAGTACAAACGTTGGATGTGCTGCTTGGCCACCAGCGTATCGATGGCAGCACCCGGCTCTAATTGCTCCATAGTCGCCGCCAGGACAATTCGGCTAAAACCTTCGGGTAACTTGCGTTCGCGTAACGCTTGCGCGCTCGGCAGCGCAGTCGTTTCGTTGGCCGTGGTACCTTGCTCAGCCACTGGCGCATCTGCGCTCGTTGCTGGTGCGCGATGTACCGGCAGTGCAGGCTTGAAATCAGCCGTCTGCGCCGGGAAAGTGCTCAGCGCAACAGCATCGTTTTTAACAAGGGTGGGCGCATTTTTTGCCGGTTTAACCGCAAGCGAAGCATCAGCAGCAATCGGCAACGCTGGCGCAGTGTCGACAACTATCTCGTGTGCTGCAACAAGGTGATCCACGCCAGCAGCGCTTGGTTCTTGTCCGACCATCTGCTGCCACAGCAAATAACCAACGCCAAGCAGTAACACGAGCGTCAAGATCCCCAACGTCAGTTTAAATTTTGACAGCCGAGCCGGTGGCAATGGTGTTGGCTGCATCACGGGTTGCGCCGCATGCAGCTTTACTTTTACAGTGAGTTTGGCAGCCTGTTCCGTCACAGCACACTCTCTTTAAACAGCGATAAAAAATGAACTTCCAAAAGGCAACCGCCCGCAATTCCTTTGCTGCGATTGTCGTTACTCGGCGCGCTAAACGCTGGCTCAGGCCAATAATTGTTGTTGAAGAAACCGGCTGATATCCGCCACTTCCTGCGCGCACACACTATGTTCCATCCGATAATCCTGCCAGCTGACATTAAAGCCGGCATATTTTAAAGTGTTAAACGCTAACTGACCAGCCTGCAGCGGAACCACCGGATCTGACACCCCATGCGCGACCAATACCGGCGTTGTTTTATTGAGCGCCGTCATTTCGGCTTTGATGCTGTCTGGCACGGCCATATAGGTCGAAAGCGCCATTACCCCGGCAATTTTGTACGGCAGGCGTGGTAATAAATGTAGCGCAATCACCCCGCCTTGGCTAAAACCGGCCAGGACAATTTTGTTCGCTGGAATGCCGCTGGCAATAATTTTATCCAACAAATTTTGTACTAACACTGCAGATTGGCGCACGCCGGTTTCGTCAGCGCGGTTTTGTAAATCCATCGTTTTAATGTCATACCACGCCCGCATGACCATACCATTGTTAATGGTTACCGGACGCTCCGGCGCATGCGGAAATAAAAAGCGAATGCCATGACCTGCCGGCAATTTCAATTCAGGCACAATCGGTGAAAAACCATGGCCAGAATCGCCAAGACCATGCAGCCACACCACTGCAGCCTTGACTTCACCATTGGCAGGAACATCGACAAAAGGTAATTGATTCATTGTTTTACTCAAAATTAGTACAACAGCGCAGCAGCCAATGTCGACTGCAGCGCTTTGAGAATATTAATGTTAATGGTTAAACACCACCGCCACACCGGCTTGTTTGGACGCCGAGTCATTTAATAATTGCCAGAACTCACTGCCACTGCGGTTATCAATCCATTGACCGTCATGATATTCAAAATGATGGCCATTAAATTTGGTGGCAACCCACAGCTGCTGCAAAGGCGGCTGTTTATTAATGATAATTTTACTACCATCAGGAAAGGTGATGCTTAACAGACTGCCATGGCTCTCATAATCGAGATCCAACTCTAGTTTTTCAATGGCCTCTTCGACGGCCAACAAAACACTATCGGTCAACTCATCATATTCTACGTCATTCATCGGCTTCACCTGTTTGCTTTTGCTGCTAAGGATGCGATTATAGAGCGCTCAAAAATTAAAGAAACAGAAACGATGAAAGCTGTGATGCAAACTCTGTTCGTGGCGGCGCTTGCCGGCCTGTGGTTAACCGGTTGTGGTCAAAAAGGCGATTTATCTTTGCCGACTCAGCCACCTGCGGTGGCAACGCCATCCGAAGCGGCCACAGAGCAACCAGCACCGGCGACCTCCAAGCAGAGCGTTGCAACCTCATCTGACCAGCACAGTGAAATATCAAAAAGCCCAGAGCGGCAGAGTACGTCTACTCAACCCGAAGCGCCTGCGCACTTCGGGTCTACCCAGCCAAACGCAACACAAAGGTAACGCCGGTGGATTATTTTAATTACCAAGGACCGCATTTACAGGCCGAACAAGTCCGCTTAGACTCGATTGCGAGCCAATTCGGCACCCCTACTTATGTTTATTCGCGGGCGACGTTAGAGCGCCATTATCGCGCTTTTACCGAAGCCGCCGGCAGCCAGCCACATCTAGTTTGTTATGCGGTCAAAGCCAATAGCAACATTGCGTTACTCAATTTACTGGCACGTTTGGGCAGCGGTTTTGACATTGTCTCCGAAGGCGAGTTACGCCGAGTGCTGCAAGCAGGTGGTGATCCGGCAAAAGTGGTGTTTTCTGGCGTCGGTAAATCTGCAACGGAAATTGAGTTTGCGCTGACCACCGGCATTAAGTGTTTTAATGTTGAATCGGCGCCGGAACTGCACCGAATCGCCGAAATTGCCGCAAAACTTGGCAAAGTAGCCCCAATTTCTATTCGGGTGAACCCGGATATTGACGCCAAAACCCATCCCTACATTTCCACCGGCCTCAAAGCGAATAAATTTGGTATCGACATCAACGAGGCTCCCGCCATTTATCAACAAGCGGCCGCTTACCCGCAATTAAAAATCTGTGGCGTCGATTGTCATATTGGCTCGCAGCTGACCGAAACGCAGCCGTTTTTAGATGCGCTAGATAAATTATTACTGCTGATCGACAAACTAGCAGCTGCGGGCATCGTGCTGTCGCATATTGATATCGGCGGCGGTTTAGGGGTGACCTATCTTGACGAAACCCCACCCCATCCGGCGGAATATGCGGCGCAAGTGGTCAAACGACTGGCGGCATATCCACATTTAACATTGTTGTTTGAGCCGGGGCGCGCCATTATGGCCAATGCTGGGGTGTTACTAACCAAAGTTGAATACTTAAAACCGGGGCAAGAGAAAAACTTCGCCATTGTTGATGCGGCGATGAACGACTTAATTCGGCCAGCCTTATACAGTGCTTGGATGAATATTGTACCGGCAGAGTTGAAACCGGCCGTGGCAACGCAAACTTATGACGTGGTTGGACCGGTGTGTGAAACTGGTGATTTCCTCGGCAAAGACCGCGCTTTAGCCATTGAAAGCGGCGATTTACTGGTGGTGCGCTCAGCCGGTGCTTATGGCTTTACCATGAGCTCTAACTACAACAGCCGCTTGCGAGCAGCCGAAGTGTTGGTCGATGGTGAACAAGTACATTTGGTGCGGCAACGTGAACAGTGGCAAGACTTATGGCACGGCGAACAGCTGTTGCCCGCTTAACCCACAATAAATAAGGTTGGCATGTTATTACAGTTTTCTAAAATGCACGGGCTTGGCAATGATTTTATGGTGGTGGATGCCGTCAGCCAGAACGTGTTTCTGACCAAAGAGCAGATCAAGCAATTGGCCGATCGCAATTTCGGTGTTGGTTTTGATCAGTTGTTAATGGTCGAGCCGCCTTATGATCCGGATTTGGATTTTCATTACCGCATTTTTAACTCTGACGGCTCAGAAGTAGAACAATGCGGTAATGGTGCCCGTTGTTTTGCCAAATTTGTCCGCACCAAGGGCCTAACCAATAAGTATAAAATTAACGTCAGTACAAAATCTGGCAAAATTGTGCTGTATATCGAGCAAGATGGTCAGGTCACCGTCAATATGGGCATTCCGCAATTTGAGCCGGCAAAAGTGCCGTTTAAAGCGCAGAAGCAAGAAATTAATTACATTTTACATGCTGAAAACGCCACCACATTATGCGGCGTGGTCTCAATGGGCAACCCGCATGCGGTGATTACCGTCGATGATGTTGATACAGCGCCGGTGCTGAGCTGGGGCCCAGAGTTCGAGCAGCATGAACGTTTCCCAGAGCGCGCCAATATTGGCTTTATGCAGGTATTAAGCCCAGCGCACATTAAACTAAGGGTGTGGGAACGTGGTGCCGGCGAGACTTTGGCTTGCGGCACCGGCGCCTGTGCCGCCGCCGTGATCGGCCAAATGCAAAAAACGCTAGGACAGAATGTCAGGGTTGATTTACCGGGCGGAACCTTGCATATTCGTTGGAATGGCCCTGGCCAACCTGTGAAAATGACCGGGCCGGCTGAACATGTGTTTGATGGACAACTGGTGTTGTGAGTGGCGTTGTGAGTAGTGTTGTGGCTGGTGTTGTAGGTGAAGTTGTAGGTGATAGTGCGATGAGTGAAGGAATAATGACCGATCTGCCGCAATTAAAAGATGAAGAAAAAGCCGTACTGCACGATCAGTTTGTGTACCAGTATTTACTGGAGCATCCGGCTTTTTTTCAACATCACCCCGAGTTATTAAATCGCTTGCGCCTGCCGCATGCGCAGCGCGGTGCCATATCGCTGGTTGAACGTCAATTAGAGATGCAGCGTGAACGCATCCGAGGCATGGAAGAAGACATCACACGGCTGATGAGCATTGCGCGCCAAAATGAGCATATTTTCTTTGCTTTGAATCAGTTGCATCTTGACCTGCTGTCGGCACGCCAACGAACTGATATCACCATCGCGCTCAGCACTTTTGCCAATCGCATGCCTCATGTACACGCCTGTACTTTACTCGATTTTAACCATGAGGCGATGGGCGACAATTTCAGTGGCTTACAACTGGTTCTGCAACACCGGTTGCAACATCGCAGTTATTATTTTGGCCGGTTAAATAAAGAAGAAATGGCGACTTTATTTCCCGCCAGCATTCATTCAGTTGCACTGTTACAAATTAATCAAGGTGATCAGCCATTGGCGTTATTGGCGTTTGGCAGCGAGTTGGACGACCACTTCCAACCGAGCATGGACACTTTATTTATTGATCATATCGCCAAGCTGCTTGCGGTATTATTGCCACGTTATGACCAACGATGACCAAAGCGCCGATGCTCTAGCGGCATTTACCCCTTGGCTAAGCCAATTTTTGGCTTATTTGAAATTTGAACGCGCTTACAGTATCCAAACATTATCGACCTATCAGCAACAACTCGATAGCGTCGCCAGACAGTTGGTCGATCGCCACCAGCATTGGCGCGAGCTCACTCAGCAACATCTGCAACAACACTTACTCTCGTGCCGCGCCAGTTTAAAACCACGCAGTTTGGCACTTCGCGCCGCAGCACTGCGTAGTTTTTACCGTTATTTACAGCAGCAACAACTACTCGACCACAACCCAGCTTTGTACTTAAAAGTGCCGAAATTTGACAAGCCGCTGCCAAAAAATCTTGATGTTGATCAAATGCATAAACTGCTCGACTTGCCAACTGAAGCCGACCAGCTGGCCTGTCGTGATCAGGCCATCTTGGAGCTTTTTTACAGCTCTGGTTTACGGTTGGAAGAGTTGGTCAGCGCCAATATCGCCGATATTAACTGGAGTGAAAAACTGATTCTGGTGCGCGGTAAAGGCAATAAAGAACGGCTGCTACCCATTGGCCGGCTGGCCGCAACAGCGCTCCAGCGTTGGTTACAAATCAGGCCAGATTTTATCGGCAGCGAACCCGAGGCGTTGTTTTTAAGCCGGCAAAAATTGCGCATTTCCCCGCGACATGTTCGCAACCGAGTGCAACTGTGGGCGAAACGCCAGGGTATGGATCAAAACGTGCATCCGCATATGCTGCGTCACTCTTTCGCCAGCCATCTGCTGGAATCCAGCGGCGACTTACGTGCAGTACAAGAATTATTAGGCCATGCCAATTTAAGCACCACTCAAGTCTACACCCACCTCGATTTTCAGCATTTGGCCAAAGTGTATGATGCCGCGCATCCACGGGCAAAAAAGTCGTAACCGGCCACCGCTATTGTTGATTTTTTCAATACACCACCCATTAAAAAACCGTTTATTTAACACTAAATAAACAGTTGCCTGCCGCACGCATTTCCGATAGCTTTAGCAACAACATTTGCAAAAGGATTTGACCGTTATGTATACATTTCACTCAAAAAAGTCACTTTTAGCCTCAATTTCACTACTGACGCTGTCGCTCGTGAGCGCGACGTTCACGCCAACGGTTCAAGCAAGCGATAACTGGCCGGCTTTGCTGGCACAAAAACCGGGCTTTTCTGATTTCACCATTTCACCTGACGGTAAACACTTAGCGGCAAAAATTTTTCGCGATGGTAAGCGCACCCTAATTTTTTTTGACAGCGCGACGATGAAACCTGTGGGTGCTGCAGGCATGGCGGGCATGAAAGAAGTGGGAGAATATCACTGGGTCAACAATGAACGAGTGGTCTTTAAAATCGTAGAATCAAAACCTTGGGAAAAAGAGCCATCGTATTACGGCGAATTGTTTGGCGTCGATATTGATGGTGGCCGCAGCCAATTGTTATTTGGTTATCAGGCTGGGGAAGAAAAAACCGGTTCCAACCTAAAAGTTCGGGAATCCCGCAATGCTTGGGCAGAATTTATTGATACGGAGCTGGATAAAAATGACCGCATCTTAATCCAAAGTACGCCGGTGAGTAACCAAGGTGATCGACTGGCCGAAGTGCTGGAAATGAACGTCTATAACGGTAAAATAGTCAGTCGTGGCCGGGTGCCCGTCTCTTATGCCAACATCTTAGCCGGCAGTGATGGTATGCCCAGAGTGGTTGCCGGCACCAATAACAAAGATGAAACCGAAGTTTATATCCGCTCAGCCGATTCCAATGGCTGGCAAGAAGTTCCACAGCAATTATTTGGCTCGACATTTACCCCTATCGCCGTCACCAACGACAATAAATCACTGTATGTTTTTGATAACAAAGGGCAGGACAAAACCGGCGTGTTTAAGCTGGATTTAGCCAGTGGTCAATATGAAGCGGTTTATACCGATCCGATGGTTGATGTGTCGATGGTCAATAAAACGGCCGATCTGCGCTCGGTGTATGGTCTGCGGGTCGATGATGGTCTACCGGCTTACGTGCTGCTGACGTCTGCTTTTGAAGAGGCGAAGGTGTTTAAAGATTTATTGGCCGCTTTTCCCGGTGAAAAAGTCAATATTACCAGCAGCACCAAAGATGGCAAAAAGTGGTTGGTTTCGGTGCAATCTGACACAAACACAGCCGCCTATTATTTGTACGACCATGACAAAGTGGCATTATCAAAAATTGCCGACAGCAATCCGCATCTATCCGGCAAGAAAATGGCGCCGATGCAGCCAATTAAGTTCGCATCTTTTGATGGCAAAGAAATTCACGGTTATTTGACCCTCACCGAACAACAATCGGCGGCCAAACCTTTGGTGGTATTGGTACATGGTGGTCCACACAATGTCCGTGATGATTGGAGCTTTAACCAAGAAGTACAGTTACTGGCGAAATCTGGTTATAACGTGCTACAGGTCAACTATCGGGGTTCCGGTGGTTATGGCCACGAATATCAAGCGGCGGGTTATCGGCAATGGGGTGATGCCATTCAAAAAGACATTATTGCCGGCACCGAATGGGCCATTGCGCAAGGTCACGGTAAAGCAGGTAATGTCTGTATTATGGGCGCTTCGTTTGGCGGTTATTCGGCCGTGCAGGCTTCAACCATCAAGCCCGATCTGTATCGCTGTGGCATCGCTGTAGCCGGCATTTACGATTTAACATTGATGAAAAAGCTGGGTGATATTCCACGACTTGGTTTTGGCAAAGCGTTCTTGCAGCGGGTGCTTGGTGATGATCCAACACAATTGGCCGCGTTTTCACCGGTTAACCGAGTCGGTCAGCTCAAAACACATTTGCTGATTGCGCACGGCACACGAGACGAACGAGCGCCAATGGAACACGCCATCGCCTTAAAAGCGGCACTGGATAAAGCGGGAAAACCCTACGAATGGTTGGAATTTGCCGATGAAACCCACGGTTTTTATGCCGAAAGTAATCAGCAAATTTACTTCAATAAAGTACAGCAATACTTGGCAAAACATTTAACCAAATAACCCCTGTTCCACCTTCCGCATTTGACGGCAGCCTCGTGGGTCGCTGCCGTCACTTGAGTTTGCGGTTGTAGTTATTCGCATCGTCAGGAATGTCAGTGCAATTCACCTCGAATCCCTTTCATCCTTGAAGTTGCAGGGGTGTTGCTATCGTTTACTCACCCCAGTCACAGCGCGAAATTATGCCCTTCATCCTTGAAGATGCGGGGGTTATTGCCTTCGTTTGTTCGCCCCAGTCACGCTTGTTCGCCTACCCGCAACTTCAATGATGTTGGGTATTCACTGCCGGAGCCTCGCGCACGCGTCGCCGACCTACATCTTCCATGATGTTGGGTATATCACTGCAAAACCTCAGTGAAGTGCAGTACATGAGATGAGCTGAGATGAGATGAGATGGGATGAGATGGGAAGAAGCGACATGACTTTCGGCACTGTCGACACCGGCACCGTTGCCGCACACTACACAAGTCATTCTTTTACTGCCTGCCACAAGGACCTTTATGAAATTTTTGCTGCTGACCTGTTTACTGCTATCTACAGTGTGGACCCCTCCCCTGCAGGCAGACGCGCCGCTAGGTTTAGAATTACAGGTGCAGGTGACTGAAGTTGATTTGTACGACAACCAACGGCAGCGGCCGGTAAAAATCACCGTTTGGTATCCGGCGCAAGGCGACTGCAAAGACGCGATCATTTGTCTGGCGACATCCACCAAACGCGATAAAGCGCTGCTATTTTCGCACGGTGCGATGGGCGCGGCCAAAGGCTACAGCTGGATTGGCAAGATGTTCGCAGCACAAGGTTATGTCACCGTTGGTGTCAATCATTACGGCGAATCTTGGATTTATGGACCAGCACACGTCAATCCTGCAGCGGCGCTGCAATTTTGGCACAGACCCATTGATTTGAGTTTTGTACTTGACGTACTTAGTAAAAATCAGCTGCCGATGACCGCTGGCGCAGTTGCCCCCACTGGGGCGACCAAACCCGTCACCGAGCCAGTACCAGTACCAGTAACAACACCAACACCAACACCAACCCCAACACCAACACCAACACCAACACCAGTACAGCGTATTTTTAACCAGCAGATCAATTGGCAGCAGATGATTGCCATCGGTCATTCGTCCGGCGGTGCCACCGTACTTAGCATGGCCGGCAGTCAATTGGATTTTACCGCTGCCCCAGAGTATTGCCGTACCGAAGCGGCGACACTGGATAAAAGTTGTCACTATTTGCAGTACCAGACTGCAGCAAATACCGCGGGCTATGATCCGCAGCAGCAATTTTTCGATGCGCGGATTAAAAAAGTGATTGCGTTGGATCCGGCGCTTGGCCATGTCACGACAAGAAAAAGTTTGCAAGCGATAAAGGTGCCGGTGTTGATTATAGGCTCGACACAAAATGATTTTTTGCCGTTTGCACGTCACGCGGGTTTCTACGCCAAGCACATCCCGGGCGCGCAATCTTTGGCATTCGACCAAGGCGAAGGCCACTTTGCCTACCTCGACCGTTGCCAACACGCCTACCAAGCAATGGGGGTCGCGCTGTGTGTTGACCGGCCGGGCATTGACCGTGCTTTGTTGCACAAAAAAGCCGGGGCCGTAATGTTGCAATTTATGACGGCGGCTGAATTGTGAAAGATCTCAAATGAGCATTTGTCTATTGGCTGTGCGGCTCAGTGAGCTTAAGGTGTCGTTGGCAACAATTGATGTTGGACGGCTGTATGCAATTGGTTTCCACCTTTGTCGTGATCACACCTGCACTCAAGTTCATCTCAATAGTAAAATCTCAACTGGAGCATACTTTCATACTCGTGGATCTGACCGACACGGTTTTTATTCAACTGCATTTGTAATGAATACTCAGGACGAAAAAACCAACTTTGTCGCCAGCTTAGTTGTTCCGACCATTGCGATGAACCTTGCATATTAAACCATGCTTTCAAACTGATGGTCGATTTCATATCCCCAATTTCATATAAGAAAGCCCCAACTTCTGGCCCGCCATACATATGGATGTCGCCGTTACCGTGGGCGATGCCCGCGTTCAGAAGGCCATAAAATTGCAAATCCCGACTCATTTGATAAGTTCTACCGAGCCCGCCAGCCACATAAGGCGTCAGCTTCTGTTGCAATGTTGTAGTGTGTTGCCGCTCAAAACCAAACGCAAACTGAGCCGACCAACCACCACTTAGGGGATCCCACGGAATAAAGTTCTGGATCCGGTATAACGTTAACTGCAGCAATTGAATGTCAGCCTGCTCTTGTAAATATCGAACCTGCAGCGACATCAATTGCAAAGCAGACTCACTGCTAAGTTGACGATTGTCATCCGTTAATTGATGAGATGCTGGCTGCCAATCCATTTGCCAGGCGGCGCCAGATTTCTGCTTGATATAACCAAGTGACCACTGCGAATCAGCCGGACGCAAAACAGGATCATTCTCACGACTCAGTGTCAGCTGTAATTCCTCGACGTTCTGGTAAGCCTGTTGCACGCGCCTCAAGTTTTGATCATAAACTGACGGCAATATTTGCCCCTGCTCATGTTTTATTTTCAAATAATTTAGAGCAAGTTGTTGCAGATAAAAATGCTCAACGTTCGTTTGGGCAACAGGTAACACCTTGCCAGCATCCAGCGCTTGCCGAAGATGGCTGACAACTTCAGGTTGTGCCAATCCATACTGCAACGCACGAAGATACCAGCGCGTCGATGGCTCAAGCGATTGCAACCCAATCAGTCCCATCTGCTGAGTATTCTTCACCACATCCAGCGGGCTCAACCAGCCGGTGGGCGTGAGACGACTTTCGGCGATCGCGAGTAGTTGTTGCGTCAGCGTGGCGCAGTTAAAGCGATGAAAATAATAAGGCAATTTAATTTGCCCCAGCTCCCATACATGTAGCTGCATCAGTTGTCGCTGAGTCGCATCGAGCTGTAGCTCGTATTCAATCACATTGCGCTGCTCAACCTCTTGGTAATAACGGCGCTTTTCCAGATAAGGGCTGACCATAAAAACTGCGTCACGCCCGGTCACCAGACTACTAAAAATAATTTGTGGCACATTGACACTATCGAGCTCAGTGTAAAAAGAAATCGCGTGTTGACGCATGGTGCCATCGGCTGCCTGGCCGACAAAATTCAAAAAACTATGCCCCATCATGCTGCTGGGTTGATTAATATTTTCCGCCGCGTATATCAACTGAACTTTGTCGGTTGGCACTTGTTGCAAAAACTTCTGCAGCTCCGGACAACTATCAAAAGACTCTGAGGACGTTAGGTTTAATTGTTGTGAAATCCAGCGTGCGCGAGCTGGAAAACGACAGCGGAATTCCGTTTGTTTGGCGCCAAATAAAGCCTGTAAACTCAGCTTCAACTCAAGCTCCGGGCTGTAATTTGGGTGGCTTAGTAAAAATTCGGCCGAGGCAATGATCGGTTGCGGTGCTTGATGATGAATGAGTGCACGCCACACTGGCTGCTGACTTAGGAGCAGTACTTGTGAGGCGGAAAGCTTGGCAGAAGGGTGTATTTGTGCTGGTGTCGATAGCAATTCCGCGTGGACGTGCACACTGAGGCAAACCCAGCACCACAAAAAAATAAAAAGGGAAGCCGGTAGACTCCCCTTTACCCCTAACCTTGGCATGAATTTAGTTGCTGCAGTTAACGGTGATGCTGTCCTGATATTTCCACATTTTTTCAGTGGCCATATCGGTGGTAGAACCGAAAGCACCACCTGATAGAATGTTAACCCAGAAGGTTGGTTCAATTTCGCGAGTCAGAACTGTTTCTTTTGAACAACCAGCAGTGTTTGCCGTAATCACTTTTGATTTTTCTTTCGATTTTGTTACAGTGATTACGCCTGGTCCGTCAAAAGTTTTACCATCAACTTGCACTGAAACAGGTTTACCTGTTGAAGTTGAAAGATTAATTTTTTGCTCTTTGTCAGTCAACAACGACGCACAACCAGCCAAATTGAATACAACAACAGATAGTGAAACTAAGAGCACCTTTTTCATATACTTCTCCATAAAGTTAATTGCTTTTTCTTCCTGTAAGAAAGGCGGGTTGGATGCTACATATTATGAAACCTTTTTGCAACCTTACATACATAACAGCTTATTCATTGCTTAGACTCAGTGCTGTTCAGAATTCCAAAAACCTCGGATAATGCAAGCTATCGACATCATCGGCCGTTAACCCATGCGCATATACAAAGCCCTCTCCCCTATTAAAGCCTTGTCATTTGACCTTGACGATACGCTGTACCCCAATACTGCGGTGATTCAGCAAGCTGAATTGGCCATGCAACGACGGCTTTGGCAGTTGCTGGGGGATGTTCATTACAATCAGCCGGTTTATTGGTGGCAACAACGGAAAAATCTGGCGCAAGCACAACCGGACATTCGCCATGATGTCAGCCGCTGGCGTTTGCTGGCACTGGAGCTGGGGTTAACCACCCAAGGCATTTCACCCTGCGAAGCGGCCGAACTGGCCGAGCTTGCCATGAGTGCTTTTGTCGATGCCCGTACCGATATTCAACTGCCAGCACAGATCCGGCCCTTACTGGAGCAGCTGGCAGCCCGCTACCCGTTAGTCGCCATTACCAATGGCAACGCCGATATTCAAAAGATGGGCATTGGCGATTTATTCCAATTTGCACTGCGGGCAGGCCCAGATGGCCGCATGAAACCTTATCCGGATTTATTCTTAAACGCCGCCAGCCGGCTGCACATTGCACCGCAGCAGCTACTACATATTGGTGACCATGTAACATCGGATGTGCTGGGCGCACTGAGTGCTGGTTGTCAGGCGGCGTGGCTAAATCTGACGCCGGGTTCGCTGTCTCAGCTTAAAACCTTGCCGCACTTGGAAATTAGGCATGTGCTTGAATTAGCACAACTGTAAACAGCGGCGTGGCTTGAGTCAGCGTGGTCGCTGTCAGCATAGCGGTAATGCGATAACCTGCTCGAGCACCTTGCATATGCAGTAATTTACGCCAATGCTCATTGCTGAAAAATTGTCCGATCAGGAGCATGCATTACCATGTTTAGCGTCAATCAAACCAGTGCCGCCATGATGGAAGCATTTGCCAGAAGCCAGTGGCTGACTGGAGAAAGCACCCCCGACTTACAAAAGCGCTATGTATTACTTTTTGATTTATATATCAAAGCGCGTAGTTATGCCTTGATCAATAAAGCCGGTTTTGTGTTGACACTGCTTGGTGTGTTGTCGCTCCTAGCGTGGCCGATGATCGCATTGCTCGATCAACAAATGACCGCCATGCTTGGACTTGCCGGATCGGCAGCAATTCAAACAGCCGTTTCAGGCCTGACCGCCTTTGGTTATGCGCTGTATAGCCACTACAAAAAACGGCAACAACAAATGGAAAATCTGATGCGCCGTTTATGTCACAGTGATCTGCCGTATCAACAATTGATAGCACCATTGCTGAGCGAAATAGAAAAAATCGATAGTGGTTTTGCTTTTGCCGAACATTTACCTGGCAAGAAAAAACCCGACGCCGCCCCAGCTGCAGCGATGAAGCAGTAGCGACCAGCAGCGAAAAGGCGGCGTGGTGCGCATCGATTTAATTTCGGCAGTTTGTACATCCAGTTGTTCAGGTTTAGCTGGTGCGTGGAGCCGTGGTTGTTCAGCCGTTGACGGTCGATGTGTCGGCAGCCACAAAGTCCAAAAACTGACATCCACCGCACGTAAACCGATTAAATCAAGCGCATGCACACTTTCTGGTGGTGACGTCAGGTGCAACTCGTTTAAGTGCTGTTGTAACAGCGCAATAATTGCCGATCCGGTCAGTTCGTCAACCAGGAACCGCATAAAGCTCTTGTGATTGCAGCGCGTTATGCTGCATGGCATGACTCGGTATGTTCAACCTTGCATCGGTTGAGATGAAATTCACTCAAAGCCCCAACATCTTGCGAAAAGTGCTGGCTGACGCACTAAAGTACAACCAGTAAACCGCAAGCAGGTTACCAAGCACAGCGAGCCAAAATACCGTCAAAAATGCGGTTTTACTGCTTTTATGCCGCAGGCGCCGTTGTGCGAGCAAGGCGCCCGGCCACCCACCAAATAACGCCAGCAACTGTAAAGTGGACTCGGCAGTACGCCAGCGTTGATTGCGCGCGGCGTGCTTGTCTACTGCATAAACCACAAACGTCAGCAGCGAGGCGACCAGATAAAACCCCGCCATTTTCCAGCTGGAATACCCCAGCCATGCATGAAAGATCAGGAACAGTAGGAACCCTGACGCCAGCAAATAAGGCAAATTAGCCTTGTGGCGTGACATGCTCATAATTTGTTTCTCCCTGCCACCTGTGATGCGCAGCATACCCAAAACAACCCTGAAGCACCATTGGCACAAGCCCGCATTTGACCCTTGTTTGATCCGATCTTCTGCAGGAAAAACCGCAAACGGGTTTAGCCCATCGCCAACCCCTGATATACTGCCTTTATCTTAAAACCACTGTACATATATATACCTCTTTACCGGTATAGCGATAGGCTGCCTTGATGGACGTTTCTTTATTACTCGATGGTTTAAACGACAAACAACGGGATGCCGTGGCTGCACCTAGCCAGCATATGCTGATTTTAGCTGGTGCCGGCTCGGGCAAAACCCGGGTGCTGGTGCATCGGTTAGCCTGGCTGATGCAAGTAGAGCGGGTTGCCCCTTATAGCTTGCTCGCGGTGACTTTCACCAATAAAGCGTCGCAGGAAATGCGCGCCCGGATCGAGCAAACGGTCGGCGTTAGTCTGAACAACTTATGGATGGGCACTTTCCATGGTTTATCGCACCGCATGCTGCGGGCGCATTTTGCCGAAGCCAATTTGCCACAAACCTTTCAAATCATCGACTCGGACGACCAATACCGCTTAGTGCGCCGGGTACTGAAAGCGCTGAATCTGGATGAAAAACACTGGCCGCCAAAACAAATTCAATGGTTTATCAATGGCCGCAAAGACGAAGGCGAACGGCCGGGAAAAATGTCACATGGCGGCGATTTTAATTTAGAGACCATGATCAAAATTTACGCTGCTTATCAGGAGATGTGTGACCGCGCTGGTTTGGTCGACTTTGCCGAAATTTTGCTTAGAAGCTTTGAGCTGCTGAAAAACAACAGTGAAATTCGTAGCCATTATCAGCAGCGTTTCCGGCAAATTCTGGTCGATGAGTTTCAGGACACCAACGCCATTCAATACCAATGGTTACGCTTGCTAGCCGGTAACCATGCGCGGGTAATGATTGTCGGTGACGATGACCAGTCAATTTACGGCTGGCGCGGCGCCAAAGTGGAAAACATTCAAACCTTCCTCAAAGATTTCCCGGAGCCGGTGACTATTCGCCTCGAGCAAAACTACCGGTCGACCTCAACCATTTTAAAAGCTGCCAACGCGGTGATTGCCAATAACCAAGGCCGGCTTGGCAAAGATTTATGGACCGACGGTGAAGCTGGCGAAGCCATTTCACTGTACAGCGCCTTTAACGAATTGGACGAAGCGCGCTTTATTGTCAGCCGCATTCGCGAGTGGCGTCGGCAAGGTGGCAAGCTGATTGAAGCGGCCATTTTGTATCGCAACAACGCTCAGTCGCGGGTGTTAGAAGAAGCGCTGATCCAGGACGGCATCAATTACCGCATTTATGGCGGCCTGCGCTTTTATGAACGCCAAGAAATTAAAGACTCACTGGCTTATTTGCGTTTAATCAACAACCGGCAGGACGACGCTGCATTGGAGCGGATCATCAATACGCCAACGCGCGGTATTGGCGATGCTAGCATGGATAAAGTGCGCGAATTTGCGCGGCGTGAGCAACAAACTTTGTGGCAAAGTCTGCAACAAATGGTGTTCCAAAAAGAGCTGACCGGCCGTGCCGCCAATGCCATCAACGCTTTTATGGAACTAATTAATAAGCTCGACGACGAAATTCGTGATTTGTCGTTGGACGAACAAGCCGATCATGTCATTCATCAATCGGGCCTGTATGCCATGTATCAGGCAGAGAAAGGCGAAAAAGCCCAGACTCGGATTGAGAACTTAAACGAGTTGGTCAACGCCTGCGCCAACTTGAATTTTACTGCCAACGAAGAAATGAGCCCGCTGTCGGCATTTTTATCGCAAGCTGCGCTCGAAGCCGGTGAATATCAGGCAGAAGAGCATTCGGATGCGGTGCAGCTGATGACGCTACACAGCGCCAAAGGTCTGGAATTCCCACTAGTATTTATGGTTGGCCTAGAAGAAGGCATGTTCCCAAGCCAACAATCCGGCGACGACCCCACTCGCCTCGAGGAAGAGCGTAGGCTTTGTTATGTCGGGATGACCCGCGCCATGCAAAAACTGTATGTATGCCACGCCGAAAGCCGTCGCTTATATGGGCAAGAGCAAAACAACAAACCATCGCGTTTTTTGCGCGAAATTCCGGCTGAATATATCGAAGAAATTCGGTTAACCACGTCGGTCAGCAAACCGACCCAATTTAATCGCTTTGGCAGCGCCGCGACGCACAGCGCTTTTGAAAATACCGGCTTTAAGCTTGGCCAACGGGTGTTGCACGACAAGTTCGGCGAAGGCACGGTGCTGAATTACGAAGGCACTGGCAGTCAGTCACGGATCCAGGTCAACTTCGATGATTTGGGCAGCAAGTGGTTGGTCACTTCTTACGCCAGATTAGAGGCCATTTAACTTGAGTTCGGGCTTGGGCGTGGAGGTTGGTGTGGGCTTGAACCTGTGCCAGCAGCTCAGTGCATTGCAACAGCAATACCAGCTTCGACGCTGGCGATTGCCGCTGTGGCTGCAGCTGGAAACGCCCGCTGACTTACCTTGGTTACAGCAAACAGTAAATGAAATATTGACCAGCCAGACTGCGGGTAGCGGTTTCTGGCTGGGTGAGTTATTGCCTGATGTGATATTTCCAGATTTGAGATTGCCACTGCAGATTAAGCACAAAGGCCAACTGCTTGGCGTCGAAGCCGACTGGATTGTCATTAACGGCATCCAAGGCATTGATTGGGATTTACTGGCCGCCAGTAGCGGCTGTTTACGGGCTGGCGGCTTGTGGCTATTGATCACGCCCACAGTAGCGGAGTTTGCACTGCAGCCGAATCCGCAAGCGCAGCGGTTATTGTCTTATCCGCTACAAGCGAGCGCGCAGGCCAGTCATTTTCAACAATTTTGGCTGTCACAGCAGCAAGACTGGTGGCTGTATAGCAAAGCATTGGGTTTACAGCCGCAGCATAAAAATCAATCCGCAGCCGGAATGCTCAGGATAAACTCGGCGCCGATTTATGATGAACCTCGCCCGCTAGCGCCTTTTTGCAGTGCGCAGCAACAACAGGCGGTTGCGGCAATCTTCAAGGTAGTCAGTGGCCACCGCCGCCGGCCCTTGTTATTGACCGCCCATCGCGGCCGCGGCAAGTCGGCAGCACTGGGCATCGCAGCTGCTAAGCTACAACAGCAAGGCAAACGCACGCTGATTATTACTGCACCACAGCCCGCGGCAGCTGCCGTAGCACTGCAACATGCCAAAGCGCATCTGGCACAATTGTTACCCGATGAGCCGCTGGCGTTGCAGTTCTGGCCGATAGATTTGTTATTGCAGGAAAAACCCGCGGCAGATTTAGTGCTGGTCGATGAAGCGGCCGCTATCCCCTTGCCACAATTGCAGCAGCTCACCCAGCACTACAGCAGACTGGTGTTTGCCACCACCGAACATGGTTACGAAGGCACCGGCCGTAGTTTCAGCTTAAAATTTCAGCCTTATTTACAGCAACATTGCCCGGGCTGGCAACAAGTCCAGCTACACACGCCTGTGCGTTATGCGGCCGATGATCCATTAGAGCAACAAATATTCCGCAGCTTTTTACTGGCTTGTGATCAGTCCACACCAAGCTACGATCCAGCATTGGCGTTACAAACACAGCGGCATCAGGTGGCAGATTTACGGGCACAACCGGCCTTATTGAGCCGCATTTTTGGTTTATTAAGCCTGGCGCATTATCAAACTGAAGTGACCGACTTATGGGCTTTGCTGGATAACCCACAACTACAGCTGCTGGCGCTTTATCAGCAGCAACAATTGTTAGGCTGCGCCGTGCTAAGTTTGGAAGGTGAGTTACCCGCAGCGCTGGCAACTCAGGTTTATCAGGGCGAACGACGGGTACAAGGCCATCTATTAGCACAAAGTTTGGCGTTTCATCTAGCAGCCCCAGCATTGGCAGCATTACCGATGGCCAGAGTGCAACGCATTGTGGTGCACCCAAGCTGCCAAGGCGCTGGCCTTGGCCAGTATTTATTACAAGCTATCGAGCACCATGCAAAGCTACAAGGTATGGCTTTGCTTGGCACCAGTTTTGGCGCGACACCCGCATTGCTGCGCTTTTGGCGCCGCCAGCAGTTCCTCCCGCTAAAACTTAGCCAACATGCCGAACAAGCCAGTGGTGAGCCCTCGATGTTGCTGCTCAAAGCTTGCCAGCCGGCATTTTCTGGCGCCGTCTTCCAATTACAGCAACAATTTGCCACAACCTTGTATTGGCAGTTAGCCGATAGTCAGCGCCGCTTGTCGCCAACATTGGCATTAATGTTGTGCCAGCCACCTAAGATGACGCCAGCAACCGATACACATATTCGTTCACCCTTGCACTTATTTGCCGACGGTCACCGCCCGTACGAGCTGGTCGACACGCTGCTACTCGATTGGTTTAACCAGCATGCCAGCCATTTATCGCCCGCGATTGCTCATGTGCTGGTGCAAAAATTGTGGCAAAAGCAGTCGTGGTCAGAGCTTTGCAAAAATGTATCCCAACAGCCGGCGATCGAACGTGGCGCAGCCGCAAAGAAACAACCAAGCGCGACCAAACCAGCATTGCTCAAGCAAATTCGCGCCGCTGTCGCCGCAACTCTAGCGGATTAGTTGCCGGTCAGAGGTTTGGCACCCTTCGCACCTTAGTGGTTTTTTCATCATAAAATCAGATAACTATCAAAAATCATTGACGATGCTGGTTGGCGACGAGAGTGTGTGAGAAAGGCCCCAGTCACATCGTTGTTCTATGTGACTGGGGTGAGCGAGCGTAGGCAACCCGCTGCAACTTCAAGCATGACGGGGATATATGCTATCGCGACTAATGGCTAAAATACCCGGCGCAACGACTGGTGCCGCTTTTGGTCAGGTAATACCGACTGCAGTTGGTGTCGTAACTGGTGCCGGTGGCGGTAATTTGCCAACCCGACACATAAACGCCATTTAAATGGGTCCAACTGCCGTTTTGTTTCAAACTCCAGTGTTGATGCGGGCCAGTGGACGATCCGCCATCACACAAGGCTTGGGGCTGGGTATTGGCCGGATTGGCAATTTTGGTATTTTTACTAACATTGGCACCCGTCGAGTATTGAATATTCATCAAATGATAATAAGTGGTTGACCAGCCACCGCTATGGACTACTTCGGCAAAACACGATGAATGCCGCTTGAAGCTGCCTGCTGCCGATGCCGCCACCCAAATCGCTGATTGGTTACTGCCCCAACCACCGCTCTGACTCATATCCAACGATGACATCGGGTAATTGCCACTGCCGGTATTGGTATGCGCGCCACCCACATGCCAAGATTGGCCAATTGGAAACGGAAACTGTAAAAAGCCATTGGCAGGACCTGCCAAAATCACCGGCGTATTCTGACTGTGCACCACGTCGCTCGCATTGTGCAGCGGGGTAAATTCCTCGGCAAATAGCTGCGCGTAAATAGCGGCGAATTTTTGCGCAGCGCTTAGTTGCTGCTGATCGGCTGCCGACTGGGATAAGTCGTCTACCGCTGGGCTGGTAAATAAAAAGTCGACTGCCGACGCCGACCGACGTGAGGCAAATTCGCCAGCGGCCGGATGTGTTGGCTCGCTATATAACCGTGTTGCCAGCTGATCGGCGACATCCTGCAGTTGACTGGCGAAATCTTTTTTGGCCGATAAAGTGGCAAAAGGTTGGGCCATTTGTTGGGAGCTAACGTTTGGGTTTCGCAGCACGCCACTTTGCTGCTCCATCAATGCTAACAACACCCTCGGACTGATACTGCTGTAACCGGCCCAATGCGAAATGTGCTCGGCATACGGCAACAAGTGCGGCGCTTGGCTTGCTAGAAATGCTTCAATATCAAAATTAAACATTTCGTCGTAGCTATACACCAAGCCATTGATGGTTTGCGGCACTGCTGCGACAGCCGTCCCTTGATTGGCGGTGCTGGCCGCGGTGGTATCGGCTGAGCTGATCGTGGTTGGTGTGGTTGGTGTTGTCGCTGCAACGGACAAACTGCACAGCAATAACGAAAGAGTAGACATCATCCTGGGTTTCATAACGACCTCATTTTTTCTGATTGTTTATAGGGGGCAACGGCGAGCAATAGGCCGCCGCACTCCACTGTAGTCAATCTGCATCGCGCTAAAAGCCCGGATAATAAATATCAGATATTTGTCAGCGAACTATCACTGCCAGCACATTCAGTGGTCTTTTTTGTCGGCGAAGCGTTTGCAAAGCAGCAGCCTCACGCGGGTTGCCAAGACGCTTCGCGTGCGCAATCTATAACGAGAACGAGGGCGAGGGCGAGAACGAGGGCAAGGACAAGGGCAGAAAAATAGCCGAAAGTTTTCCATGACAAAAGTCACCCTGCATTGATGACAAATGCCCCTGCCGCCTCTGCTTCGGTCAGTGCAGACTACAACTACGTTTTTAGTTGCGGAGTAACCCCATGACCACGCCGTACGTCAGTATCACCGACCTCGATAAAAGTTTTTTGCAGCACCAAGTGTTAAATAAACTTAATTTAACGATTAACGCCGGCGAAATAGTAGCTATTCTCGGTGAAAATGGCGCTGGAAAAACGACCTTATTAAACATTATGCTAGGCTTGTTAGCTGCCGACAGTGGCGAAGTGCGATTGTTTGGCCAACCGGTAAGTGCGATGCAACAATCGATGGCACTACGCGCCAATATTGGCGTGATGCTGCAGCAAGCCAGTTTGCCCGGTAATTTAACTGTGCTGGAGCATCTGCAACTATTTAGCTGTTATTACCCAAATCCGACGCCATTACCCGAGCTGATTGAAAGCTGTGGCCTTTGCGACATTCTCCAGCAAAAGTTTGCGTCCTTATCCGGCGGGCAAAAACAAGCCGTCCTCTTTGCCCTCGCCATCGTCGGAAAACCCGCATTGTTGTTTTTAGATGAACCAACAGTTGGTTTAGACGTTGGCGCCCGTCAGGCCTTTTGGCAACACATTCGACAAGCAAAAGCCAATGGCATCGGTGTCGTGCTGACCACCCATTATCTGGAAGAAGCCGACCAGTTGGCCTCACGTATTTTGGTGCTCAAAGCCGGCCGCTTTGTGGCCGATGGCAGCCCAGCCGAGCTCAAAGCTTTTAGCCAGACTCGGCAACTGTGTTGTACCACCAGAGTACCAGTGACACTGATCAGCAGCTGGCCAGAAGTGCAAAATGTGCTGAGCGGGCCACTGACCGCGCAGTTGCTAACAACTCCGTCGGATACTCCACAATCCAGCTCGACGGTACAAGCACTACAAATCCACAGCAGCCAACCGGAGCATACGTTACGCCGGTTATTCGCACTGGACGAACAGCTGTCGGATCTCACCGTCAGCAGTGTCACTCTGGAACAAGCCTTTTTGCAATTGACCCAAACCAAGGAGCACTGCGCATGAATACCCCACATTTGAAAACCACTGAGATGCCATGGCTCAGCGCGCGACAAACCTGGAATTTACTGATCATGGAAGCCAAAGCTGATTTATTGACCTTAGGACGCACGCCTGGCTTTGTCGCACCGAGCCTTATTTTTCCGGTGATGTTTTACCTGCTGTTTGGCGTTTTTATGAACAAAGGCGCGCATGCCGATTATTTACTGGTGACTTACTGCTGTTTTGGGGTGATGGGGCCAGCCTTGTTTAACTTTGGTGTCAATGTTGCGACCGAAAAAGCACAAGGATGGCTAACGATGAAACAAATTTCTCCAGCGCCCGTTTGGGCATATTTGTTTGGCAAAATGGTGTCCAGTTTATTGTTTGCACTGGTCATCATCTTGCTTCTATTTGTCTGTGCAGCATTATTTGGCAATGTCCGCCTGTACACAAGCCAGTGGCTGGGGCTAGCAGCACTGGTGATGCTAGGCACTCTGCCATTTTGCTTGTTTGGATTGTGGCTTGGACTGACGTTAAGCGCAAAAGCCGCACCCGCGGTGGTCAATCTGGTTTATCTGCCGTTGGCATTTTTAGGTGGTTTATGGTTACCCATACATCTGCTGCCTGGCTTTATGCAACAGTCGGCTCAGCTGTTACCAAGCTTTCATTTTGGTCAACTGGCACTGAGCGTCATTGGTCGTGATTTAGCACAGCCTTGGTGGCAACATTTACTGGCCATGCTGGTATTTACGCTGGTCTTTGGCTGGCTAGCAAGCCGTGCCTTTCGCCCAAACAGGAGCGTATAACATGTCTGGAAAATCACTGTTTATTGCTGCGGGTTTAGCCGTAGCGCTTGGCATCTTTTTTAGTCTGCTGCCAACGCCGAACACTGCCGAAAAGTCTGCCGCAGCAGCCGATGTGAGTAATTTTGTGGTGGGACCGGTACAATTGTTTGATGGCGAGAAATGGCTGGGAATGCGCTATGTTGAAGTGCGTCACGGCCGCATCAGCCAGATCAGTGACAGCGCAATCGACAATGAATTACCGAAGATCAACGGAGAAGGCCGCAGCCTGCTGCCGGGTTTAATTGATGCGCATGTGCACACTTACCAAGATGCTTTAGAGCAAGCGCCACAATTTGGCGTCACCACGGTCCTCGATATGTTTATGTCAGCACCCTTGATGAAGCAGCTACAAACCGGCCGCAATACAACTGCAGCGCAGCAAAGAGCCGATTTATACAGTGCAGGAACGCTGATCACCGCCCCCAAAGGCCATGGTACTGAATATGGTATGGTCATTCCGACCATCACCAGCGCCGCGCAAGCCGACGCGTTCGTGGCGGAGCGCATCGCAGAAGGGTCTGATTTTATTAAAATTGTTTATCAGTCGGCCAAAGCACCACGCAAATTTATGCCATCGATAGACCAAGCGACCCTCACCGCGGTAATCGCCGCCACACATCAACAAGGCAAGCTGGCGGTGATCCATATCAGCGACCAACAATCGGCGTTAGATGCGGTAAAAGCCGGTGCCGACGGGCTGGTGCATGGTTTTCTCGAATCCAGAGTCCAGCCTGCACTGCTCGAACTGATGAAAACCAATAATGTGTTTATCATTCCCACCATGGCGGTGCACGAAGCCATGACTCTGCGCCAACACAGCAAAAGCTATGTGCTGGAACGTCAAGACATCACGCTAAGCGCTAGCCAACGACACAATTTAGCGCAGGGTTTTACCCAATTTAATATTCCGCCGGCGTTATTTGAAAATTTACGCTACAACACCCGAATCATGCATCAGCATGGCATTCGAATTCTTGCCGGAACCGACGCGCCAAATCCAGGCACTGCGCATGGCATCAGCCTAGCGCTGGAAATGTTGCTGCTCCAGCAAGCTGGTTTGAGCATCGACGAAGTGTTAAAAAGTGCCACCTCATTGCCAGCCAGCAGTTTCGGGTTGCCCCAGGTAGGTATGCTGCAACCCGGCGCCAAAGCAGATTTACTGCTGGTTGATGATGTGCGTAGCGACTTAACAGCCCTATTCACGCCGCGCAAAATTTGGAAAAATGGCGTGCAAATTCAACCGCTGCAGCAAAAATCTGCCACCCCACTTGTGCCGGGTTTACTCGCCGACTTTGCTAGCAACAGCCGCACGTTGCAGGGGCTTGGCATCAGCGCCAGCAGTGACCAGATGATGCACGGACAATCGGTCGCGAATATGCGCTGGATAGCCGAAGGGTATCAAAGTGTCGGTGCCATTCGGGTGGATGGTGAAATAAAAGCAGGTTTTAGCTATCCGTGGTCTGGTCTGAATTATTTGCCGGGCAAAAGTATGGAGCAAGGCGCAGATCTCAGCCCATTTTCCCAACTTCGCTTTGCTGCCCGCGGGACACCGGGGCGTTATCAGCTGCAGCTCTTCAGCGCGGGTAGCATGCTGCCGGTGGTGGTCGATTTTACCCTCAGTGCAGAGTGGCAATTGATCACATTGGCGCTGCACAAATTTGCTGGCGCCGAACTGTCAGCGGTCAATATGCTGTTGTGGTCAGCCACCGCCGATGCCAGCCAAGCGCCGTATTTCTTGGAACTGGATGAGATCAGTGTGCAATAAGGCGCGATAAGGGACAATCAATGAAGGTGCGACAAATGACGACAAATGACGATAAAGAAAAGTGCTGTCAATGGCAAAGCGCACCCACATCGTTCTGACCAGCTGTTGACCTCGCGGTGGGTGCTAAGTGGCACTCATTGGCACTAAGTGGCACTCATTGGCGCTAAAAATATTCAGCAGCGGCGAACCACGCCGCTTGTTGATCGCGCGGAGATAACTTTGGTGGGCATGCTACAAGTGGCGGCAACGGCCAAGCAATCGCAAGCTCCGGATCATCCCAACGAATACTACGCTCATGCTCTGGCGCGTAATAATCGGTGGTTTTGTAATGCACATCGGCACTTGGGCTTAGCACGAGAAAACCGTGGGCAAAACCTTCCGGAATAAATAACTGCTGCTGATTGTCGGCAGATAAATAATGGCCAACCCACTGGCCAAATGTCGCTGACGAGCGGCGTAAATCGACCGCCACATCAAAAATTTCACCTTGTACAACCCGAATTAATTTCGCCTGCGGTTGGGCAATTTGATAGTGCAAACCACGCAGCACCCCCTGTTTGGAATGGGAGTGATTGTCTTGCACAAATGACAGCGAACGCTGTAGCAGCGTTTCATATTGCTGCTGCTGAAAACTTTGCAAAAAATAACCGCGCTCATCACTAAACACCTGCGGTTGCAGGATCGACACAGCAGGAATTTTGGTTGGGATCAGTTGCATCCGCAGCTCGCCAAAAGAACAATTTGCTGCATTGTGCGTTTTTTGCGGTAAAAGGCAAGTCATAGTCTGGTGCACCGGCGCTCTGTGGCTAGGCGACTCATCAGCAAGACGAATACATCACCACAACACAACTGGAATTACTTTGCCAATAGGCTGCTGCCGATGCCGCTTTTTCTGCTATGATCGGCCCATTGTCTGCGGCCAGTGACCAGCACCCAAGCTGGCAACACCTGCCCTCTTTGTTCGTTCAACCAAGTCGTATTCACAAGGTTTAGCATGATTAACTATTTCCGTGTCCTTGGCGTCAAAGCTACCGCGACCGATGAAGAAATCAAAAAAGCATATAAACGACTCTCGAATAAATATCATCCGGACAAACTGCTGTCTGAGTCGGATGACGCAAAAGAGCAAGCTGCGGTCCAACTGCAACGGGTAAAAGAAGCCTACGATGTGCTGTCTGATGCCAAAAAACGCGCTGCTTTTATCAAAGATTTTAACAATGTGATCGTGCCGGAGCCCGCCATAGCCATGAAAGAGCTGTGGGATCAATATTACCCCGCCGGTTAACTCAGCACAGACAGGAACTATCATGAGCAAAAAATTTGATCAGGCCAGATTGCAACAACTGAAAACTGATGCCTTTGAAAACATTGAATCTTATAACGATCCAGACACCCCAAAAGCGCTGGGGAACTTCACCAGTCAGATCAAAAAAGTATTAGAAGCCGATCCAGAAATGCTGCAATCGGTGCCAGAGTATTTACCCGTTGCGCTGTTTGGCCGGGTCAAATTCACCGGCGAAGCCAAATTAAAATGGTCGCAGTGGTTAAAATCCAATACTTTCCCCTTATGGGATGATTTTAAAACCTCGGTCGCCTTTAATAATGACGACTTGCCGTTGGTGAAAACTATTCGCGCTTATGATGAAAACCTGCTGATTGAAGCCTGCGCCGTGCTGTTTATGCTGGCAAATGAATCTTCAGCGCCTGCCAAACGCAGCAAAGACGACAGCGATGAAGACGGCTACGAAGAAGATTATGATGACGACGAGCGGAGTCAAACCCAGGATGACTACGAAGGCCGTGACGAAGAAGACGAAGACGGCTACGACGATCAATATGATGAAATTACCTTTAACCGGGAAGGTCGCTGATGAATAGCCTGATTGAAATTGCTGTTGCCGAAATCAAACAACTGGCGGTGGTTGAACCGAAACAAGCCAGTAAAAAATTCGAGTTAATGGCCAACACCATGTCTGATGCGCAGCTAGTTGAAGTCATTGAAAATATAGACATTGTGACGCTGACGCAAATTAACAGCCAACACGATATTTCGTTTCCGTCGATTATTTCCGAGCTGATGACGCCGGAAAAAATCCGCGACATCGTCTGTCAGCAGCCGTTGTACTGGGAAGAAAAAATCAAAAATAATGCTGATGAATTAAAGCAGCACACCTTTGATTTTTTAACCTATTTAATCCGCACCCAAGAAAGTGAAGAAAAACAGGCCGAAATTATTGAATGCATTGCTGAAGATGCGGCGGGTTTGTTTTATTTGTCGATTCCATTCATTGAGTTATATCGCGGCGAAGCGGTGGAAGACGAAGATGAAGTGCACGATTTATTGCACGAAGAAGAAGATTTAGAAGAAGCGCTCAGCTTCAGCGAACGTCATCTGAACGAAGAAGTACATGGCTTAAGTTTTGACGACCCACGCAGCTTGCTGGCGCTGATTCGCCAGTTAACACCGGCGGTGGAACAAGCGATTAAAAGCTTGGTCCGCAACGAAAATTCCGGCTGGGAACATATCATCAACAAGTTCGCTACCGAGCTGGTGATGCAAGCAAAAGAGAAAAACCAAGCCACCGACGAATACGCCGAAGTGGACGATATGTTCAGTTTTCTGGATTAGACACTGGATTAGGCACTGAATTTAGTACTGAATTTAGTACTGAATTAACCACTGAATGAAGCATTGAATAAAGGGATCGACATGCAGTTAGCGCTACGCGACAGCAATCAGGGACCATTTTTAAGCAAAGTGATTGCCTATGGTCAGGCACAAGGCACACTCAGCGCCACCGATCTTGAAAACATCAAAAGCAAAGCGGTGTTGATGAGCTTAAAGTTCGCCGACAAATTTTATAATAAATACAAAATGCATCTGCTCGAACAAGCAGCGCACGATATTATCGGCGTTGCTAGTTTAGGCTTGGCCGAGCTTTCAGCGCAGGATCTCGACCGCGCTTTGGCACTCCTGCAAAGCCCAGAAGGTATTGTCAAACCCTTCCAAAAAGGCTGGAGCATGCTTAGCCAGGTCAGTCTGGTGAATCCAACGCGTAAATCGTTGTATGGCGAAGTGGAAGCGCAGTTGTTGTCAGATATCGCCAGCCCGCCAGATGCCGAAGAATGGCCAGGTTTAGGGCAATATCAATATGCCCTGCGCGAATGGCAGCGCCGACAAGCGATTGCGGTGCTAAAACAAACGTTTTTTTACCACACTCAGCTCGACCCATTCGAGCACTTTAACCTCGAAGGCATGCTGGCTGAAGTGGTGTTATACCGCTTGTGTTGCAATGGCGACAAAATCAAACAAGATTTAAAACAACGACTCAAACACATCGAGCTGCAAGACAGTTGGTTTGATGTGACCTTCCTGCACCTGCAAGCCCAACAAGCCATTAGCCTGTTGCCACCCGATTTTGCCGCCGCCGTGCGCGCCGACATCGGCGACAACTTCGCGCCTGCATTGTTAAAAACTTTGCATTTTGCAAAAAGTTACCAAAAATTACTGGCCGACAACGCCTCACCCGAGCGCCGAGACGCCTTTGAGCACAAGCAAGGCATGCTGAACCCATTATTGGGCTGGCCACAGTATATTGAGATGTAACACCCACACTTTATAACTGCCGTACCAAGCACTGACTTTAAACGTCAGTGTGCTGCGTTTCTTTAATCGAAGGCTCTCTAGTGTTGCTGAAAAACCACTTTCACAACAAAAAAGTATCAATTTAATTACTTTTGGGTAAAATATAAACAATCATTTCACCTATAAAAGGAATTAACCATGTGCTACCGATTAACGTTGTTTTTTATTTTGCTGTTGACTGTGTTCGCAACCGATGCCTTGGCAGGATCGTCGTATCGTTACCAGGCTTTATCTGAAACAGGCGCTACTGCGAGTTCAAATGGTGTCATTTTTAAAGAACAATTCTATTTACTTGGTAAGTCTCCTCGGTCTGACTTTGGATATTTTATTGATATCTATAATTTAAATGACACGGCAGCAACCAAACCGATGCGACGGATCAGACTAGACCGCGCAGCCAGAGCAATAAAAATCAGCGGTGATTTGCTGATGATTGAACATAACCAATACATATCAGTGCTACGCCTTAGCGTGAGCGGTGAACAAAATATCGGCAATATTGATGTCAAACCCCGGGTTTCAGGGTCTTACCGAGCGGCCATTCAAGGTTCTCAGATAGTGGTGCGCAAAATATTCACCGCCGGTCCAACTGACATCGATATTTATAATATCGACGGCAGCGTAAAACTACAGCACACCGTAAGTTACCTTTCTGGTGGGATGCGAACTGGCTTGCAACTTGATAGTCAGTTCATTTATCTACACGACACCGCAAGCCTGTCTTGCACTGCATGTTCCGAAACCGTGCTGACAACCATCAGGCTGCAGGACTACGAACTAACAACCAATAATATTGCGTACGATATTAGTTCTCCAAGCCTTCTAGGCAACGGCTACTTTTTGGCGTTTTCCGCCAATAGCCCGTTCAACCTAAATATTTACAAAATCATCGATAATAATCTGACGAAGTTATACAAGATTGATTCACCAACAGTGGCTTCAGCGAAAGATGGTGTGATTCACTACATCACGCCGACTTACAGCATGTTATGTCTTGCTAAGTTAACCGACACTGCGGTCGAAGATCAGCAATGTTTGCCTGCCGACAACCTTAGAACCCGCAGTGCGGGTTATCATGGTGCCGGTGAATATGCTTACTTATCAAACGACCAATTATTCTATTTTGATGCCACACAACGAAAAATTAGCGCTAAATTCAAACCCTTCACCCCTAGCATCATTCAATTCGGCATAAGTGATAACCAGCTAATTGGTATGACGGAACAAGGTTATGCGGTGCTCGACACAACGAATCAACAAATTAAAAAAATAACCTCTTTGCCGACCCCGGTCACTTTATCCGACAGTAATATGCCGTTTTATATCAACGGCGATAAATTCAGCCATTATCGACGATCGAACTTCGCGCTTAATTTCGAAACCTATCTGATGAAAATCGATGAGTTTACCTTGTCAAGTTCGTATTCGATCCCACTGATCAATTCACTCTCCCAAGATCGGTCGACTTTTGGGGAAAGGTATTTTGCCAACTTCAATAAAGATTTGGAAATTCACGGTATTGGTGGTGAACACCTTGGGTTACAAAAGTTCTTCCCCGCAAATTCCATTCAAACCAACACTGGTTTCACCTTAACCCCAGCGCAAACTTATACAAAACAAACATTCCATCTTGATAATATGCTGTTCCAAACTACGGATTCAGCATTGTATTACCTCCCTATTCATTCAGTAGCAGCTCAACCGTTGGTTAAACTGACCGAAGCCGATGCTGTTGCGACGACATCAGATTCATTGTGGGTGGCTTTAAACAATACACTTCGGCAATACCAATGGCGTGACGGACAATATCTGGCGACAGCCGCTGCTACCAGTAGCGGTTGTACCACTGAAGCGAAACCTACCAGTCTGGATATCAGCGGCGGTAAAGCCCTGGTAGTGATGCATCAATCCGATCCGCAAACCTTTAATAGCCGAAATTTTCTTTGTATCTATGACGTTTTAGGAACAACGTTTCAGTTTGAACTGCAACTCGAACTCCCAAGCGGCGTCTACAAAGCGAATCACCAGTTCGCAATCAATGGGAATGATCTTTATGGGGTCCTTAAAAACGACGGTCGTTTATTCCACTTTACCAAGAACTCGGCGCCGACATTTGCCACAAGAGTTGTGTTAAAGGAAGACACCACAGTGATACCGTTAATAACAGTCACTGATCCGGAAAATGATCTAGTGACGCTTGCCGTAAGCAAAGACGGCACTTATGGCAAAGCCAGTATTGTGAACAACCAGCTTAGTTACACTCCAAACCCAAACTATCATGGACCTGATTTGGTTGGCATCACCGCAACAGACACTGCTGGCAATGTCACAGCTCAAGATATTTCGATTACCGTGAGCCCAGTGAATGACCTACCAGTTGCCCAAGCACTGCAGTTTTCAGTTGCTCAGGGAGAGAAGTATAGTGGTCAGCTTAACGCGACTGATGTCGACGGTGACACCTTAAAATTTTCAGCTGCAACCACTCCCAAGCTCGGCACCCTGTCCTTAAATCCAGATGGCAGTTTTAGTTTTCAGGCAAACAGTAGCGGTGACGAAAGTTTTGAAGTACTGGTCAGTGATCAAGCTGGTGGTGAAACGAAGTTAACGGTATCGGTCAAGGTAACAGCTGCGGTGACTGTCCAACCACCGGCAACCAAAAGTTCAAGTAGCGGCAGCTCTGGGTTAATCAGCTTAGGTTTACTGGTGCTCATGCTGCTACAGCGCAACATGACCATTCAACGGCGTAAGATGTAACTTCAACAAAGTCACAAAAAATATGTAGTGGTGTATGGGTAAATACTGGGACAGCCCAGTATTTACCGTTCTTGATGTCAGATGGCCGCTGCGGTCACTGTTGAAATTGCGCCATATATACGCAGAAATGTTGTCGGCGCATAACACTCGCAAAATTACTTTTACTTTCCTTTAAGCGAGCCGGCGGTGTAGCAAGTTTTGAGATGTTATCTCGGTGCTCGAAAAACACGGTATTGACCTGTTTGGCATTCGCAAATCGCCAGATTAGCTATGTAGCGCTCGCCAAGCCTCGCCGCTGGACATTCTGGCGTTCAGTGACAAACAAGTTCAGCCCAACGAACTTTCCACTTGCTGCTGCAACTGCGCCAGCCGCTGCGCGATAGCTTGGCGATCTTGCGCCAGCAATTCCCGTTCGGTCAGCAAATCGTAACTCAAATTCAGAGCCGCCAATACCGCCGCTTGTTCAGCACTTAACGTACGGTTTTTTTGCTTTAATTCGGCAATTTTTTCATTGAGTAAATGAGCAGCTTCTGCCAAGCCTAGTTGCTGTTGCAGCGGCGTTTTTAGCTTGTAACTACGCCCGGCAATGTCGAGGCTGACTTCGGTAAATTCAGTCGGCAGCATCAAATTAAACCTTGGCTGGGAACAATGCTAACAACGCCTCCAACTTCTGCGCCGTCACTGTTTGTAATTCTTCCTGTTCCATCGCCTGCAACTGGGTTGTTTCCAGTTCGTCCTGCTTTTGCTGTAATTGCTGCTGGCTGTGTTGTAACGCTAGATTCAACTGCTGATTCTCACTGACTAAACGTTGAATTGCGGTTTCTAACTGACTGAATTGATTATTAAACATACAAGAATGCGTCCTAAAATGGCGAAAATGCAGAAGCCGCGCAGGATAGCATAAATCGTTACAATATCAGAGGATCTAGATGCCTAGGATGGCTTTGCTAAGTGCGAAACCAGCAACAAAGGTGACTAAAGAAAGTGCCGAATGCTCGGTAAAAACCTGACCACTTTGAACATCCACATCTCGATTAGATGAGCTACCCAAAGTTGATATAACACCGTAAAGAGCTTCGACATCGGGAGGGGCAGTTACGTCTTTAGCAACATAAAACGCCTTATAGCCAAAGACTAAAAGGCGTCAATTTTCCAGATTTATTTAAAGCTGACGACGTCGGCGGTGCAAACTCAATAACAATAATCCTATCCCACTCAGTGCCAGCGACATCGGCGCTGCGACGTCAAGTGCTGGAGGCTGAACAAAAGCAGGATCACGACCCCAAATCGAAATATGCGATAAACCAGCGGGGTTCTTACCGTTTGGAGTTAACAACGTCGTGCTCATATCCCACACGCCTTTGAACATATAATTCTCGTCGCTGGAGCCGACCACGGCGGGCAAACCTAACGCTGCAATATTGAAATTATACAAAGCGTACGAGGTCGACGATTTAAAGATGACAGTCACCTGATCAAAATACTTATCAGTGCCCAACATATCCAGCAATTGCTGAGAGGTTGTTACTGGCGGCTTATACGTCCACTCGCCTTTGACAACATCTCCACCAGCACAGGCAATCGCCGCATTATTTTTGTCCTTACAATTACTGAGCCCTATGAGGTCGCTGGCATAATTGTACGAGTCAAAACCAGTTTTATTGCTGGAAGAAGGATCAAAAGTACCAGCGGTATATTTGCCAAAAAAGATCCAACCCGGGTCGATGTTACCAAGCCCTTGTAAATTTTGTAGGTCGGCATCAGAAATAAAAGCGCCAGGGCCTGACCATAAAGTGGATTGCTGATTGAGCCAACCGACATTGTCATACCCAAGGTTAAAACCAAGCTGACTGACATCATCATTTCCGTTGAATGCGCCATAACAAGCGCTAGCATTAATTGATGGCACCGCTGTTGCGGCGGAACCGTCTTGCTTTTGATAACTGGTGATCTGGATATCGGCAAGTTTACATGCCTGTGGTGGTGGCGACGACTTGATTGGGGTTGCGGCTACAAATTGTAAAACACTACAAAGTGAAATTAACAAAATAGTCATTTTAAGCTTTTGGATTGAATGCATAGTTGCCACCTACATAAGTTTCATCTTATTGAGTACAGCATAATATATGCCAGATTTTTGAAAGCAATATCTATATGGATTCCGAGGGATCCCTTTACTGCTACTGTAAATATTACTGACATCTAACAGGAAGTTACTGCCAGCTAGTTTTGTTCGGAGTACCGATCATTTTGAAACGACAGTCAAACCTTATGTAAACAAAAAACTCTAACACCTTGTATTTGATCTGATTTATTCACATTTAACTCGGTAAACAACGCGCCCTTGCCACCCGATTAGAGTCAGCGTAAACCAGCGATACCACAAAACGTCTTTGTTTCAAAGCTAGGGGTGTTCGTAAAATTAGTCAACCCAGATACAAATTACGCTGTTATGCTCGATCAGTCATCATCATATATGTTGCATCAGAACGCTAGGAGCTATTATGTCAAACCGTCCCACCATTGTCTTATTACTACTTAGTTTCATTGTCATCGCTCAGCCAACCATCGCCCGAGCCGAGCCACCGTCACACGCCAACAATGCAAAATCATCGGCAAAAAAAGCAGTCAAACCGATCGAAAAGCACAACTCGACAAGCAACGCGGCTCTGCTCACAACAGCCGCCGGCACAAACTTATCAAGCGCAATCATCATCAACGCCGGCATCAGTGTGGATCAGGCGAGAGCATTAGCGGTGAGTCATCAGCAAACAGGTTATAGCAGTTTGCCGCCAGGTATTCGGAAGAAATTGGCACGAGGTCAACCCTTACCACCAGGCATTGCGAAAAAGCTGCAGTCAACGCCAATGCTGCAACAACTGCCGCAACATGCTGGTTATCAATGGCAAGTCAGTGGCACCGATTTGGTACTAGTCGCGATTGCCAGCCAGGTGATTGCGGATGTGCTGATTGATGTTTTTCACTAGCCACATCTGAAAACACAGAGTCAACCCGGTCATTGACTCTGTGATTCAATAGATACTGGTTACCGTTGCTCCAGCGGTAACCCAACGACCGCCTTGCGCCGAAACCGACTCAGCAGCAGGTACACTACCGGCGTGCTATACAAGGTCAATAATTGACTCACCAGCAAACCACCCACAATGGTAATGCCAAGCGGTTGGCGTAGTTCAGAGCCTTCGCCCATTCCCAGCAGCAGTGGCACGGCACCCAGCACCGCAGCGCAATTGGTCATTAAAATGGGCCGCAGCCGTTGTCCGGCCGCTTGCAACACTGCGTCTTTAGGCGACAAGCCCTGCGTGCGCTCGGCTGCCAGTGCAAAATCAATCAGCAAAATGGCGTTTTTCATCACAATACCAATCAGCAAAAATAGCCCTAATAACGCAATCAAATTTAGATCGGAATTAGTGACATATAACGCCAGCAAAGCGCCAATGGCGGCACAAGGCAAGGTGGAAATAATCGTCAGCGGCTGCACCATACTTTCGTACAACACACCAAGCACCAGATAAACCGCCAGCACCACACCGATAAATAACCAAAAGTTATCCTGACTTTTAAAGATGGCATTACGCTGATCTTCGCCATTAATACTATGCACGGTGCTTGGTAACATCAGTTTCGCCAGCAGCTGGTCAATCGCTGCCGCCGCCTGTTGCGCCGTCACGTCTGGCGCTAAAGCGTAACCAATCCCCATCGACGCAAACTGGCCATCATGCCGTACTCGGTCGCTGACCAAACCATAGCCATAACTGGCAATGGCGCTTAGCGGCACCCGACTGCCGTTTTTACTCATCAGCATCAATTGTTTCAGCACTTCGGGCTGCGCGGTATATCCAGGCGCTAACTCCATCACCACCCGATACTGGTTCATATCGTCGTATAAAGTCGCCACCTGACGCTGCGAAAACGAGTTGTTGAGCATAGTGGCCACGGTGCGCATATCAACGCCTAACCGCTGCGCCGCTTCGCGGTCAATCTGCAACACCACTTGCTGTGCATCTTCGCCACCTGGCGCATCGACATCAACCAGCTCGGGTAGCTCTTTCATGCCTTCGGCGACTTTTTTGCCCCATTCACGCAGTGGTTTGAGCTCACTTGATAACAACATCAATTCAAAATCGCTACTGCCAAACGGCGACGACAAGCGGATATCTTGATCAACATTCAAAAAGACTATCGCGCCCGGTACTTTAGGTGCATTGGCGCGAATACGGTTGACGACCTGTTGGGCGGAAATTTTTCGCTCGGCTAACGGTTTTAGCCGAATTTGAATACGTGAATTACTAAGCCCCATTGCCCCGCCACTGGCACCGGTAATGTCGGCAATGGCCGGATCTTTTAATAAATATTGGCGGAATGCTTCAATCTTGGGCTGCATCACCTGATACGAAAAACCATCATCGCCGCGCACAAAACCATTCAGCTGGCCGGTATCCTGATCCGGCAACATACCACCGGGTAATTTCTGATATAACCAGCCGGTACTGGCAAAAATCAGCACCATTACCAATACCACCCAGCGTTTATGCTGCAGCACAACACCGAGACTGCGCTGATAACCAGCAGCAAACCGGCTAAATAAGCCAGCTTGGGCTGGGTGACTGGCCAGCGGTTTTAATAACAAAGCCGATAAACTTGGGGTCAACGTTAATGAAATTGCCAATGAAATCAGCATGGCGCCGGCTAACGTAATCGAAAACTCACGGAACAACCGCTCAACTAAACCGCCCATAAACAAAATAGATAAAAACACCACAATCAACGCCGCATTCATCGCAATTAACGTAAAACCAACTTCGCCAGCGCCCTTGCGCGCCGCAGCCACCGGCGTTAAACCGGTTTCAATATGCCGTTTGATATTTTCCAGCACCACAATGGCGTCATCGACCACCAAACCTGCAGCAACAATCAGCGCCATCACCGACAAATTATTCAGCGAAAAATCGCATAAATACATCACACTAAAAGCACCAATCAACGACACCGGGATGGCCGCGGTTGGGATCAGCGCCGTGCGAAAACTGCCTAAAAACAGCCACACCACAATCACTACTAACAGCACGGAAATCAGCAAACTCAGCTGCGCTTCACTCAATGTAGCGCGGATCACCGGTGAGCGGTCCATCACCACCGATAAATCAGCATCGGCTGGGATCAGCGCCTGCAGCTGCGGTAATTGCGCGTAAATCGCGTCAATAGTGGCGACAATATTGGCACCACTACGACGGCTGATTTGCAGGATCACCGCACTGCGCTCATTGTGAAAACCAGAGGCATAGCGGTTTTCGGTCGAATCGCTGACAGTTGCGACATCGGCTAAGCGGATCGGCGCACCATTCTGGTATTTAATTAACAAGTCTTGATAATCGGCAGCACGGCGCATGGTTTGATTGGTTGCCAGCTGCCAGCGCTGCTCATCGAGCTCCACCAGCCCTAACGGCACTGTGGCATTGGCGCCACTGATGGCAGAGCGTACTTCATCCAGCGCAATGCCAAAATGACTGAGCATCGCCGGATTGAGCTGCACCCGTACCGCAGGCAGCGAAGCGCCGGTCACTTCAACTTCACCGACCCCTTGAATTTGCAGTATTTTTTGCGCTATCACGGTAGCCGCTGCGTCATACAACAGGCTCGACGCTAGGTTGTCAGAGCTTAGCGCCAGCGCCATCACCGGTTGTTGCGATGGGTTAAATTTGCGATACATTGGATTGCCGGGCATGCCGGCCGGTAATTGGCTACGCACCGCATTGATCGCCGCTTGCACTTCGCGTGCGGCCTCATCGACATTGCGATCGAGCTTAAACTCCAGCCGAATTTGGGTTGAGCCCTGATTACTGTTGGAACTAATGCGGTTAATACCAGCAATGCTACCGAGCGCGCGCTCCAGTGGCGTGGCCACGGTCGCCGCCATACTTTCCGGACTCGCCCCCGGTAAACTGGCCGTCACCACAATCATTGGAAAATCGACCGCTGGCAGGGGCGATACTGGCAGCAAGCGCCAACACAACAAACCAAGTAATAAAATGGCGCTGGCAATTAACCCACTGGCGACTGGTCGTTCAATAAAAGGGGCTGCCAGATTCATCAGACCATCACCTCAGACTCGACGCTCACTTGCTTGCGACTGAGGTGCCGGTCAAACCATAGATAAACCACTGGCGTGGTGAACAAGGTCAGAATTTGACTAACAATCAAGCCACCGACCATGACCAATCCCAAAGGTTGACGCAGTTCAGCGCCAGAGCCACTGGCCAGCAACAACGGAATCGCGCCAAACAAGGCCGCTAACGTGGTCATCAAAATAGGCCGAAACCGCAGCAGCGCCGCCTGATAAATGGCCTCGCGTGGGCTTAAACCATCTTTGCGCTGCGCTTCCAGCGCAAAATCGACCATCATAATGCCGTTTTTCTTCACCAAACCTATCAACAACACAATGCCGATGACCGCAATCAGGTCCAGCGGTTGATCCATGATCAACAGCGCCAGTAATGCCCCCACGGTGGCCGAAGGTAAAGTCGACAAGATAGTTAAAGGATGGATCAAACTTTCATACAAAATGCCAAGCACAATGTACATGGTCAACACCGCCGCCAAAATCAGCCATAAGGTATTGGACAGTGAAGCCCGAAACGCCTCAGCTGCGCCTTGGAAACTGAGCTCTATTTCTGCCGGCAATTGCAATTGTTGCTGGGTTTGTTCAATCGCCGCGACCGCTTCACCTAGTGAATAACCGGGCGCTAAATTAAATGACAAAGTAACCGATGGGAATTGCCCCTGATGGTTAATCAGTAAGGTCGCCGGACGTTGACTGACTGTCGCCACCGCCGATAACGGCACCGTGCCACCCGAAGCGGTGGTTAAGAATAATTTATTCAGCGCATCCACCCCTTGCGCTTGCAACGGATCCACTTCCAAAATCACTCGGTATTGATTGGCCTGCGTAAACAGCGTACTGATCTGACGCTGACTATAAGCACTTTGCAGCGCCGCACCGACCTGGCTGACACTTATGCCAAGCCTGGAAGCGGCAGTACGGTCGATATCAATGTAAGCTTGCAGACCCCGTTGTTGTAAGTCGTGCGCCACTTCCGATAACTCCGGCCGGCTGCGCATTGCCGCCAGCACATCCGGTAGCCATTGCCCCAGCACTTCGCTGTCGGGTGTGGTCAAAGTGAACTGATATTGGGTGCGGCTGACTTTGTCTTCAATACTCAACTCTTGCACCGGCTGGAACCAGCCTTTAATTCCGCTGACGCTGGACGCCTGCTCCTCAAGTTGCTGGATAATGGCGGTCGCCGATGCACTGCGACTGCTATGCGGTTTTAAGTTCAGTAAAATACGGCCACTATTGATACTGCTGTTACTGCCATCCACGCCAATAAACGAACTTAAACTCGCCACATCCGGATGTTGCAGTAAATTCGCCGCCAACTGCTGTTGACGCTGTGCCATTGCCTGAAATGAAATATCCTGCGGCGCTTCAGTCACGACCTGGATCACACCACTGTCCTGCACTGGGAAAAAGCCTTTGGGCACGGCGAGATACAGCACACCTGTCAGCACTACAGTACCAAACATCGCCAGCATCGCCAGTCGCTGATGACGCAACACCCATTGCAGCATCACCCCGTAACGACGGATGATCCGGGACATCCAGTCATGCTCGTCATCATGTTTTGGCATTTTGGTTAGCAAACGGGCACAGAGCATCGGCGTTAAGGTCAGGGATACCAGCAATGAAATCAGAATAGCGACAGCGAGCGTGACCGCAAACTCGTAAAATAATCGCCCCACCACATCCGCCATAAACAACAGCGGGATCAGCACGGCAATCAATGAGAAGGTCAAGGAAATGAGGGTAAAGCCAATTTCCTGCGCACCTTTGAGTGCCGCCTCCATCGGACTAGCGCCTTGCTCGCGATGGCGCGCCACGTTTTCTAGCATCACGATGGCATCATCCACCACAAAACCAGTGGCGATGGTCAGCGCCATTAAGGTTAAGTTATTGACTGAAAACTCAAGCAGATACATCACTGCGAAAGTCCCGACTAAACTCAGCGGCACCGCAAGACTTGGAATAATAGTTGCCGGAATGGTGCGTAAAAACACAAAAGTGACCAAGATCACCAAGCCAATGGCGAAAATCAGTTCCATCTGCACATCGTGCACTGAAGCGCGGATACTCTGCGTGCGATCGGTCAATACCTGCACCTGCACTGCGGCCGGCATGGTTGCGGTCAGTTGTGGCAATAATTGCTGCACCATGTCCGCCACTTCAATCACGTTGGCACCAGGCTGGCGCTGAATATTCACCAGCACCGCCGCTTGCTGGTTGGCCCAAGCCGCCAGAAAACGATCTTCAGCACCTTGCTCGACCGTTGCTACATCGCGCATCCGTACGGGCGCATCACCACGCCAAGCGATAATCAACTCTTCATATTCTTCGGTACTGCGAATTTGGTCATTGGCGTCCAACATGGTCGAGCGAAACGGACCATCAAAACTACCTTTCGGCTGATTCGTATTGGCCGCAGTAATGGCCGAGCGTAACTGCTCCATACTTAAACCAAGCGAGGCCAATGCCGCCGGATTAGCCTTCACCCGAATCGCCGGTCGCTGACCACCGGCCAAACTGACCATACCGACGCCCGATACCTGCGCTAACTTTTGCGCCATGCGGGTATCAACTAAATCATAAACTTGTGGCAGCGGCAGCGTGTCGGAGGTCACCGCTAAGGTTAAAATAGGCGCATCCGCCGGATTCACTTTGCGATAAATTGGCGGCGCCGGTAAATCGTTGGGTAACAACGAGCTGGCAGTGTTGATGGCAGCCTGCACTTCTTGCTCGGCTACGCCCATGTCTACGACTAATGCAAACTGCAACGTCACCACCGAAGCGCCGTTGGAACTGGCCGACGACATTTGCTTTAGACCCGGAATTTGGCCAAGTCGTCGCTCCAAAGGTGCGGTGATGGTTCGGGCGACCACATCAGAGCTGGCGCCCGGCTGAAAGGTAAACACCTGAATAATTGGATAATCTACCTGCGGTAAAGCGGCCACCGGCAACAAACGCCAAGCCAGCATGCCGGCAATCAGCAGCGCCAACATCAATAACGATGTGGCAACCGGCCGCAGAATAAAGGGTTTGGACATATTCATTAGTTAGCCTGCCGTGCGGGTCTTTGCTTTTTTGCTGGCGCCGCTGGAGCATTGGGATCAACATCAGCAATCACTTCCACCTGCCGCCCCGGCCGTAACCGATCTAGGCCTTCCAGCACGACTAAATCACCCGCCGCCAATCCTTGCTCGACCGCCACCAAGCCGTTATCCACCGCGCCTAATTTCAGCATTTTAATTTGCGATTTTTGCGCTTTATCGACGGTATAAACATAAGTGCCTTGCGAGCCATACTGCACCGCATCTTGCGGAATGGTCACCGCGCCACTTTGCACCGCCACATTCAGACGCACATTGACAAACTGATTTGGGAATAATTCTTCATGTTGATTGGTAAACTCGGCTTTGAGTTTTAAAGTGCCGGTGGCTAAATCAATTTGATTATCCAGCGTCGTCAACACGCCACTGGTCAGTTGTTGCTGCTCTGAGCGATCCCAAGCTTCAACCGACAACGCCACACCTTGACGATACGCATCACGCACTTGCGCTAGCTGCGTTTCAGGAATGGTAAATTGCACCGCAATTGGCGAACTTTGCGTGATGGTGACTAAACCTTCTGCGCTGTTGGCCTGCACTAAATTGCCCGGATCAACCCGGCGTAAGCCCAATCGGCCACTAATTGGCGCTTTAATTTCGGTATAAGATAGCTCTAGCTTGGCGGCATCAATTTGCGCCTGATTTGATTTAAGCGTGCCTTTGAGCTGATTCACCAACGACTGCTGGTTATTGTATTGCTGCGCTGAAATTGAGTTTTGTTGTTTCAGCTTTTCATACAGCGCCAAGTCTTGCTCGGCATTTTGTAACTGCGCTACATTTTGCTGTTTGGTGCCTTCAGCTTGCGACAGCTTCACCTGATACGGCGCCGGATCGATCCGCGCTAATAACTGACCGGCTTCAACCTTCTCACCTTCTTTAAATAACACTGCTAATAACGGGCCACTGACCCGGCTTTGTAACACCACGGTGTTGATTGGGGTGACAGTGCCAATGGCTTTTATTTGCACTTTTAAATCAGAACTGCCTGCGGCAACGACACGCACTGGCACCGGTGCATTCCACGGGTTGGCGCCACCTGCCCCAACTGCTCGAGGGCCACGCTGACCCTGCCCTGCCGGACGCTTGCCCTGTGCTGCCGCTTGGCCGGTTGCTGCGCTGTCAGATTTTAAGTACCACCAACCACCCAGCGCCAACGCAATCAGGCAACAACTAGCGATAAGGGTACGTTTTGTTAACTTCGGCATTCTAAATTTCCCTGCAAATGCTCATGACTCGGTAAGTTCAGTCGCCGACGCTGCAATGCTTGGTGGCAACAACGGGCGCTCGAGCAGTAAAGTACGACAAATCTGGTTGGCAGGTTCATGCCAACCGTGAATTTTGCGCTGTATCCTAATGATAATCAGCATTGATACCAGCTCAGCTGCGCTCTTTGCACACCTTGCTGCGACTATTCGTTTTATTGCGCCGCGAAGTTTCATGGCACAATTAAGTTTTATTGCGCCGCTAAGTTTTAAGGCACAGCGAAGTTTGACGACACAGTGAAGTTTCCTGGCCCGCGGTCGCGACGTTGCTAGCAAAGAGCACCGCAGCGACCGCGGCCAATAAAACTTGCAGTGGTTTTGCGCTAGCGCGCCATACCAAGAGCGACACCAAAAGGCGAAGCCTGAATTTGTTGCCGACAATCGTCCGGCAACGCCAACAACTGCGGTTTAGACAGCTGCGCCAGATACAAACAGTTGCTGACTTGGCACTCCGGTGTAGCATTGTCGATAAACTGGTGCATTGCCAATAACGGTGCAATCAGCTTTTGATCTAAGCCCCACAATGTCAGCAGATAAGCCGAAATTGCAACATCGGCACGGATAACGTCGCACTGCGTCGCAGCAAGGTCGGGATCATCCAGCATCCAACCGTTTTGCAATAACAACAATTGACCAAAGCAGCTCAGAATTGCGGCAATAAATACATGATCCTGTTGCAACCGTTTTAACTGACTTTGTTTCGCCAGCGCCCGACAAGCAGCGCCAAACTGCAGCGCTTGCTCCATCACTTGGGCATGCTCTTTCGCAGACACTGTGGCCGATGCCCCTTTCAAAGACAGCATCAACACCAACATTTCGACCACTTGCATGCCAAGCCGACTGACGGCAATGTCCAGTGACAAGGTTTCACTGGCAAACCCCATATAAGGTGAGTTAACCAGCTGCATCAGTCTGGAGACCACCACCGGATCGTTTTCCAGCAAACGTGCCACCTGCGCCACATCAACTGCCGGATCTGCCAGCAGCTGGCGCAAACTGCTATTTACGGCCGGAAACACCGGATAATGGCTAAATGACGCCAGCACCCGCCGCGATAATGCCGGCAAGGGTAAATTTTTCAGCTGTTCGGCGTTTTGAAACAATTGGCTTAAGTGTTCAAACTCCACCGACTCGCCCATAAAAGCATGAAAATGATCCAGATGATCAAGCACCACATCATCATGCAGGGGGTTGGTGACCACCACCCGCAGTGCTAACGGCGCCATAAAACAGACCAGCCGTTTTTCCTCCACCCCAGCCACAATGTCGTGCGCATCAAAGAACAATAAATCAATGCTGTCCTCATTGCGCGGCGCCGCCACATAACTGCCAATGGTCGGAAAACTGCGCAATTGCCAGCGCGGGTCGTGCTTGGTGCAATATTTTTTTAAAAAACTCAACAAGGCCGGATTAAGACTGATCGCAACAACCTGAAACATGAGGTGGTTCCTTTGCAATAACGGATTTAATGTAACAGTAGCGCTGCCAGCGCTGTAGTCAATTTACATAACCTTTGCACTTGCCCAAGCTGCCTGTTGCAACTGGCTAGTACCCAAAAAGTCACTTGTTTTATTTTTGTAAATGAATTAATTTAATTTGTGTTTACGCCACTTGATAAGGAATTCACCATGAAGCACGTTATTTACTTGTCGTTATTATTAACTATCGCTGGCTGTTCATCGACATCCGACCATGCAACCACCCAGCAAGCCAAAAGCACCAACGTCGCCACCGTCGCCACCACCGAGAAAGACAAATCCGATCAGGTCTGTACCGTGGAGAAAGTTCTGGGCTCGAACCATAAGAAAAAAATCTGTCGTCCAAAAGGCAATGCGCACGATGCCGCCATTCGCAACCAAGAAATCATGACCGAACTTGGCTCAAGATAAACGGTCGGCCTTTGCGTCAACGCTGAATGCATCTCGTTGATCGTTGACTCAAAGCCACCTCAATCGTTAGCCACCACAACGTTGATAACAAGCCGGATCACGTGGGCACTGGTTGCCGCGAGAGCAAATTAGTTGCGCCGGCTTTTCTAAGCTCCGTGCCACCCAATTAATATTCAGAATATTCGCCACCGTACTTAAGGTATTTTTAATGGCCGGTGGAATTTTGCCGGCACCGCCTTGACTGTTACACAACGCTTTTAGTTCTTGCGCCATCGTGTCGGCGTCCATTCCCTGTGCATCAATGGCCGGGTTTAAATCGATACCCGCGCACAGCACGTGCGCATTGCCCGCTAAGTCGAGCACTTTGGTCGATTCACAACAATAAATCCGCGGCTGTCCTTGCACTTCAAGCAACGATAGTTGGGCCGAACTTTGCTGACCTTCAACATCAAACATGCGAAATACCGCCCAGTGCTGGCACGGATCTTCCACCTTACGCATATTGCCCCACGGCAGCGGAATACCATTCCCGCGATACACCGCTTTGAGTTTACCCGGAGTATAAGCATCAAAATAATGCCAATGGTGATACGGCGATACTGCGGTCATCCGCCGCATAGCCACGGACGCCGACACGCCGGCTAATTGATGTGAGCTGATTTCATAACCCTGGCGGTCAAGTAATTGTCGAAACGGCATCTTCGGGCACAATAACGCGCCGGCAAAAAAACTAGATTCAAAATCGCGCCAGGCATGCAAAATATCTTGCGGCGCCATGTCTGGTGAATCGCTACCCACCACTTCTTGCGCCCCGCCCACCGACATGCCACTTTTAACGCTATCTTTGTTATGCAGCACCGCATGGCCCACATGCACCGCCAGCTCATATTTCAGCCGGGTTGGATGGTTTTTCAAAATACGGTTGAGATGCAGGGTTTTCGGCGGTAGGAAAAACGACGTCGCGACAT
>JBBKWN010000063.1:0-38124 GCA_037968955.1 Rheinheimera sp.
CACATTGTTAGACGTCTTAAAATCAGAGGACATTGCCGGCATTTTTAAAGCTCAGGCAATGAGTTGACGCCTCAGAATTTTCGAGAGCCCCGAGTAAATGTCCGCTTTCAGTGAAAAGCTACAATTTAATAAAATCACAGCAGGTTTCCGCTTTTTGCTACCAAGCTACTTTCCGATGACAGTGCTACTTTCAGTGACATCAGTATTGCAGCCCGTGGATAGGCTGCAGGCAAATGGGGGATGGATGAAATGCAATTCAACAACTAGCTCACTTTGACTGCAACCAACTGCGTGATGACCAGTTCGAGACGTTTTATTTCCCGTCGCGTCGAAGTGCGGTGCATTTCCTGCCAGATCCAAAGTTTGGTGCCAATCTGCGCCTGCAAAGCTAACAGCAGCAACACGCCCCAATAACTTTGCTCGTCCCTTGGAACCGTAAAAAACTGATAACCACAATAGAGCAAGGCCAAGCCGAACAGCATGGCCAGCACATACGCCAGCACCATCAGTGGCTTGAGCCCACCACTAAAACTTACCCGAATCATCGGCAGCAACCCTGGCTCGTCGCGCAGCAATTGCTGCAACGGATCGGCTTGGTTGACTGGCACCTGTTTATCCTCTTTCTCCACAGTATTCATAGGATATGCCTGTTAGATATACCGCTAAAATGTGCCGTTAGCCTTTCACAGCGACGGTTTGACGCACATTAATCTCAATCCGCAGCCAGTAGCGTAAAATTGCCGCCGATTCAGTCCGACTGCGCCACTTGCGCCACCACTTGTTTGGCCAAAGCGCGGGCGGTGGTCCATTTACCACCGGTCACTGTTAACAACTGTTGTTGCCAATGCATGCTGTATTCACGACTGGCGGTACTTGCCTTGTCACTGCCGCCAAGTAACGGCCGCACACCGGCGAACTCCCGGACGATGTCGGTGGCTTGGCGTGGTTGCTGAAAATAATGATTGTAAAGTCGCAGCAAATAACTGCGTTCAGCATCACTGCAGGTAATAGGTTCAGCTAACGTTTGCCGTACTTCAGTGGTGCCGAGCAATGTGAGCCCCTGATAAGGCAGCACAAAGACGATCCGAGCTTCACCCGGCACTTCTAGCATATGACCATAACGACCGATTGGCGGCAGCAGTAGATGGCTACCACGAACTAAATCGAGACTTTGCGGCACCGGTAGCGCCGATTGCTCCAGCAACTGATTACTCCAGGGCCCTGCCACGTTGACCAGCCGGTCGAACTGACGCCACTGTGTTTCGCCTTGTAATTGTAAAGCGCCGGTACGCGATACCGCCTGCACCGGGCTGTGTTGATGGATCAGCACGCCGTGTTTTTCTGCTTGGGCCGCCACCCACAGCCCAAGCTGCTGATCTTGCATTTGGCCATCAAAAAACAAAAATGCGCCTCGCAGGCCTTCTGCTTTTAATTCTGGGCTACAACGTAAAGTTTGTTGCGGGTTTAACCAACGATGCCGACCAATGCCTTTGCGCCCAGATAATAAATCATACAACCACAAACCAATTTTTAACTGCCAGCGGGGTCGACGGCCATCGCAATAAATAGGGTACAAAATGGGCAAGCGCCGGGTCAAATGCGGTGCCTTTTGGATCCACCAGCGCCGCTCCTGCAATGCTTCATGTACCAAACGCAATTCGCCTTGCTCTAGATAACGCAAACCACCATGCAACAATTTACTCGACGCCGCGCTTGTTGCTTGCATCAACGCATCACGCTCAAACAATTCGACCTGATGCCCCGCCAATGCCAGCTGCCATGCCGATGCCAAGCCATTAATGCCCCCGCCAATCACTGCTATTCGCACTTTGTGCAACCTATTAGCTAACCCATTGTTACAGCAAAGCAAATTATTCGTCTTTTGTCGAATGAAGCAAGAAACTAGTGACCAATTGCGGTATATTTATGTTGCGTGGCAACAGTGGCAAGGCCGTTAAAAACAGCTAGAGTTGTTGATCTTGGGGTACATTGCTTCGATAAGCTTACCGATAAGCCGCAGCCAAAGTATGTATCGCAATGTATGTAATACAAATTATGTAACGTAATTTATTGCACCAAATACCCAGCGCCAACATGCCAAAGTCGCCACAATATTTAGCAGCGGCGTTACCAGCAGATTTGGCGGCAAGGACTTAATCAGATGAATCAATCTCAGTTCGGCAGTACTGCGGCAACAAAAAGTGTCAAAGATTTGCTGAGCAAAATTCACGATGCTTCACCGCGCAAAGACTCAGTGTACGAGCAAGCGGCCTATTACTTTTCCGGTGTAGAACAACAAGATATTGATCTATTACAAGAGCAGGAAAGCACGATACAACGCCGATTGGATGATGCCAACAAAGGCGCCCGCGCTAAATTGGAAGCGGTATTGCTTGAAATTCGCCAACAGCTGAAAGACAAAATTCGCCAGCAGCAAGAAAACCGCATTGCGCGCGCGCGCCAGCTGAAGCAACTTGCCCGGCAACTGATGACCCTGATCACCGGTGAGACTGCGCCCGAAACCCGCCAACTTTCTGCGCGTGCCCTTGGCACTATCCAGTTATTGTCCTCCACTCGCGGCCGTCATATTGCGGCAGTCAACCAACGCCACAAACATGTGTATAAAGCCATACTGGCGATTCGACTCCTGGATCAGCTGCTTTCTGACAAGCTCATCAAAAATCGTTATGTGTTGAACAAATTTAACGACAGCGAAACCGCGACCACCGCAGCAAAAACTGGCTACTCGCCATTTTTGGATGAGGTGCAACTGCCGTTGATTAGTGCCTTATTGCTGCAAGATATTGGCCTACAACATCCGGCCGCACAAAGCATTTTGCGCGGCGAAGCGGGTGATCTCGATGAACATCGGGCGTTAGCGCCGGCCGAGCGCCAGCAACTGCTTACCATCAGCTATGAACAAAGCCAGCGCTATCTGAAAGAAGGTTTAGGTTTGGATAATTATGTCGGTAACTCCAAAACAGAGCGCGACTTATTTGTGTACATGGAACAAGATAAACAAAATTTTATCAGTCACTTACTAAAAAGTGCTATTCAACCCGAGGATGGCATCGGTAATCTGCTAAAAATTCCACAGGTGTATGTGTCGGTGGTCCTCCCCTCCAAAGCCAATTACCAATATGAACAACTGCCAAAAGTCAGCGCCTTACTCAAAGCCGGTGTCGGCAAAGGCTGGTATCCGGCGGCGATTGTCGAGAGTCTGCTAAAAGTGACCGGTTATTTCCCACAAGGTTACGGTATTACTTATATTCCGAAAGATTCCGACAAACAGGATCTTGACCGCTATGAATATGCCATCGTCAATGGTTTGTATCCGCTAGAGCCTGAACAACCGATCTGCCGCACAGTCACCCGCAACCTCACCTACAACACCTTTGGCATTAACGTGGTCGTCAGTGTCGATAACAACTTGTACTTCCCAAGCGCCCAGCAAAAACTGGAAAAAATGAGTGAAGAACGACTCCAAGAAATCTTGAGTAAGCTGGTGTCAAATCTCGAAGAGCGCACCACCATGGACTTGATCCCCAAGTGCTGGCATCCAGATGAATTTTTTACCATGATGAAAAATCAAAACTTGTGGAACCGGGTTGATACGATCCGAAATTAACAACCGCTTTTGCAAACGGTCATCACCGACGGGCACAACCACGACTAACCGGTTAACGACCAGCCACATCACTTTGTTGTAAAAACTGCGCTAGGCTGGCCTCAGTTTGCGCCAGCGCCCGCTGATATAACCAACCTATAGCACGGCTATCTGTTGCCATCGGCAGTTGCTCTGGCACACCGCTGACTTGCTGATTAGCATCAAGTGGCAATAAAAACCGAAAACTATAACCAGGCTCGATGCCCATCCGCAGATCGGTGAGCAGCAATGCGCTCGTCGATTGCTTTGACTGCAACGATAAACTCACAAAACCATGGCTAAACCAGCTCAGACGTGCAACGGCTTTTTGCTGCTGCCATTGTTGTAACAACGCAACATCGCGGGGATAGGACTGCCAGTTCACCGTTGGCGTTGCATCAAGCAGTGAATAATAACCTTCGAAATACCGATCACCATCCACCCATAATGCCCGCCACAACAGCGTGTTAAAAGGGGTCGCGCTGACCAGTAATTTGGCACCAAGATTTGGGGTCGGTAATCGAGCCTTGACCAGACTTGTGACATGGTGCTGTGCCCACAAACCAAACCCAAGGTACGCGGTACTTAGCAGTAACCCCAGACTATTCCAGCGTAGGTGCCGCCCGCTCAGCACCAAGCCGGTGCCAAGCAATAGCGGCACCGTATAAAGCGGGTCAATCACAAACACACTGCCGATGCCAAAAGGATAATCAGTAAACGGTAACCCCAACTGAGTGCCGTAGATAGTCAATGTATCGAGCAATGGATGAGTGACCAGCACCAGCCAAACTGCCAGTAGACTGGTTTTAAAAGGCACCAGGCTGCTACTCATTCGTAGCCACAACCAAGCCAACAGCGGCGAAATCAGCGTCAAATAAAACAACGCATGGCTCTCGGCACGGTGGTAGGTCATGTTGCTGATCGGATCGCCGTGCGAAATCAACACGTCTAAATCGGGTAAAGTACCGACGACCGCGCCGATGAGCGCCGATTGCCACAAGGGTTGTCGGCGGCGAAAGACCGCCACACTGACGGCCGCGCCCAGTGCAATTTGTGAAAGTGAATCCATGAAGGTCCTGTGTGAAATGAGCTTGACCTGGCATCGCGTGACGGTCGGCAATACGGGTAAAACAATGCCAATCAATTGATTTTAAAAATACTTATCCTTGACAGCGTTCATCGGGCATCCGAAGATAACTCTTGGTATTTTTCTGTGACCGACCGCCGTCGGTTGCCAAGGGCGCAGCAGCCATGTTACAAATTTTGCATGATTTTGACCGGCAATATCAACCCGACTGTGCATGGCCGGTTGGCCAATTTCACGCCTATGAAACCCAGTTTTTCGAGAGGCTAAACCCAGCCGAAAAAATTGCCGTGCTGCAGCAGTTTCAGCCAACATCCCCTGCCATGCAACTGTGGCAACAACTGCACTTTATCTTGCTTGGCGACCCAGCAGCAAATATCAACACCTTCAGCCGCTTATTCAGCGAATTACCTTTTTTACAGCAAAATATGGTGTACAGCCAGCTGATGCGCTCGTCGTTTGTCGGTAACTCCGTTCACCTGGATTTAGCGCCTTTTTACCGACAGACCATTGAGTCGTTCTGCCGTGAAAACGCCGGTCGCTGCACCGTACAACCGCTGCAAGGTAATGGCAATGAAGAGTTTGCGCTGTTTATTACTAATCAGTTTGTGTCGTCGTTGCATGGCCCAACGCTAACCGTACTAAATTACGCCAGTGCGCTGAAACAGATTGGCAGGCATCCGATTGTGATCTGCACCACGTCGGTGGCGAAAGCAACTCATTTGGTGTATCCAATGCCAACACCGGTGTTTTTTGGCACCGTGCGGAACGAATACTTTGCCGACAATACTTTATTTGATTTGGACTTAGCGCAGCAGCAGCCAAAACCCAGTGGCTCAGCCGTGCAATGCTGGGGACAACAGTTTGATTTTATGCAAACCACGCCGATGGACGACCCTGCCCATCTGGTTGATTTAGTAAATTTTATTAACCAACTCAATCCTCGGTTTATTATCGGCGTCGGCGGTTTAAACCCGGTGCTGGAATTTATCGCCAAAGCCCGGCCAGTGCTGAGTGTGCCTTGCGTCACTTCGCTGGAGCTTCCCATTTATGCCGTGCCAGTGCTGCATCGCGACCTGACACCTGCGGATCAGCAGCGCATTGCCCAACTGGGCATTGAGCATCCCGTGCTCAGCAGTCGGTTGCCGTTTCGGCTTCGACAGTTCGATGCGGTAAAAAGCAGTCAAGTTGACGATCCGGTATTGAAGTTCGTCGTGGTCGGTTATCGGTTGGAAGATGAAATTCGCGGCGAATTTATGCAAACGATGCTGGCAATTAAATTGCGTTATCCGCAGGCATCTTTTGTGTTGATTGGCCCCACAGCGATTGCCGATTACCCACCCGTTTTGCAGCAATGCAGCTACTTGACCGGCCGTGTGAGCAATGCCATTGATTTAATTGCTACTTGCCATTTTATGCTCAACCCCAAACGCCAAGGCGGCGGCACGTCAGCCGTTGAAGCGTTAAGTCTCGGCATTCCGGTACTCACGCCGGCCTTTGGCGATGTGTATCAATATATTGGTGATGCTTTTGTGTTTGAAACGGATAGCACCCGATTGGATTTTATTAACCAGTACCTGACCGATACCGAATTTGCCGCGGCTTATACCGACATTTGTTTGGAAACAGCGGCGCAGGCCACAGATACGGCCGCTATTGTGCAACAACTGCTACTGACTTTTGATGCTTATCTGCAGCAATTACAAGACGATAACCAACAAAGCCTGACGGTCGCGGACGCTGGTTAATTTACCAGCGTTTTTTGGTACAGCACCACTTCTACCTCACCCAATGGATCAGGGTGCAGTCCTTGCCTGACAAACTGCATCCCTAACTTTTTCATCACGGCTATCGACGGCAGATTCTCTGGTACCGCCAGCGCCGACAGCCATCTGACCGCCCCATGCTTTGCGACACCTGCCGCAACGGCAGCAGCGGCTTCGCTGGCAAAGCCATAACCCCAAGCTTGGCGCTTAAACCGCCAGCCGAGCTCTACATTATCATGCTGCGGCTGCGCCGTGAAAAAACCCATTGGCCGCACTAAAATCCAGCCGATATAACAGCTAGGCAACAGCTCGCAATCGTCCCTAGTACTGACTTGCCAGATGCCATAACCAAGCGTCGGCTCTCGATATGCCATCATGCGAGGCAACATCCGCTGTTCAATCTGCACCATGGTGCTGACAACGCCAGCATTGAGATGACGCATCACTTCCGGGTCTTGATCCAGCTCATACAAGAGCTGCGCATCCGTGCTGTCCATTAGCCGAAAACTCAATCGCGCCGAGTCGGCAATCACGATTGCCTGCCCGTGCTTGTGCTCAATGCCATGCTTGGTGTCGGGCTGCATCAAGCTGCTCCTATAACCATGGCGGCGTCACCCGCATCAACGCCGACGCAGTGTGCAACAGAGTCGCCGTCAACGCGACGGGGGCGGGCTGCCTCATCACTTGGGTTTATTTAACAAGGCTTTTAAATCGGCAAATGGATTGTGCGTGGCGGCAGCGGTTTTTTGCTCTGAGGTGCCGCCATACATCACATATTCGTGGTATTTGTTGTGTTCATTGTCGTGACAATAAATGCACAGTAATTCCCAGTTGCTACCATCGGCCGGGTTGTTACTATGATTGTGATCCACATGATGCACGGTTAATTCGCGCAAATTGGAATAGACAAACTCGCGGGCACAACGCCCACACACCCAAGGGTACATTTTCAGCGCTTTATCGCGATAACCCTGCTCTTGTTGCTGATAGGCCTGCGCCCCACCGCTGATTTTGCTCATAACATTCCTGATTGACTCTGGTCCACTCATACCATACTGCGTTCGTTATAAAGTGGGTTGACCGACACGATAAAACGCCCGGCACTTTGGCTGCTGCGCAACCCCGCAGTCACCGATTTTAGCAGCCTTCAAGGTTGAAGCAATGGCTGATTTACGCCGCTACTTTTGTGCACGCTACCGAATGGATTTAGAAAGGCACCTAGGCGACGAGAGCCTGAGCACACAGGAACATAGCCGTAATAGCTGTAGGCTGGGACTGGGACTGGGACTGGGACAAACGAGCGTAGACAACAACTCCGCATGTTCAAGGACGGCTATAAACCAGCGATGGCACCTGATCGTCGTAGCATTTGCTGTTATAGTCGGCGCCATTCACTCGTTCCTTTGAGGTGTTTTATGTCTTCTGTCACGCCGCCACTGTATGCCATTGGCACTTTGGGTCAGCCTTGGGCTGAGGCCGAAATTAAATTATGGCGATCGCAACAACCCCTGCAACGAAGCTATCAACAACTCGTGGTAGCGCCACTACTGGCATTGCTACAACAGCCGGCTTTGCAAGCAAGTGCTGAGTTAGTTCAATACGGAACCTTGGATTATCAGTATTTAGGCCTTGGCCTCTACCCACTTTATGCCGTACGCGGCAAACACTGGCAGGCTGGAAAACCAGTGGCATTGGTCACAGGCGGTGTGCATGGATATGAAACCAGTGGTGTGTTAGGTGCGCTTGATTTTATCGCCGAGCACTTGAGCCAGTATGCCGCGTTAGATAGCGGGATCAACCTGCTGGTATTGCCTTGTGTCAGTCCTTGGGGGTTTGAAACGATTAATCGCTGGAACCCAGACGCGGTCGACCCTAACCGCTCTTTTAGTGCGCTTGGCACATCGCAAGAAGCCACCGCAGTGATGCAGTTTATTCAACCTTATCAAGCGGATATGTTGGTGCACGTTGATTTGCATGAAACCACCAACTCCGACAACAGTGAATTCCGCCCCGCCAAAGCGGCACGTGATGGTACGGTCAATACCAACTGGAATATTCCAGATGGCTTTTATTTGGTCGATGATTTAGGCAACCCACAACCAGACTTTCAACGCGCCATCATTACTGCGGTGGAAAAAATCACCCAAATCGCGCCAGCCGACGACGATGGTTGTCTGATTGGCGAACCACTACAGCAATTTGGCGTGATCCATTACCCGAAAAAAGCCTTGGGCTTATGTGGCGGGCTCAGCCACGCGAAGTTTGTCACCACCACCGAAGTGTATCCGGACAGCCCAACGGCGACGCCAGCACAATGTAATCTGGCGCAAGTCACCACCGTGATCACGGCGCTGGATTTTGCGCTGGCATCCCTTGGCAACACGCCAGTTACCCAACCCTGAGACGCTATTAGCCGTCGCTGTTGGCTACAGCGGTGACGGCTGTTGCTGCAAAAAATCGATAAAAGTTTGTAACAGCGGGCTTTGATAGCCTGCTGGCACCACCAAACTTAAATGGCGCTGCAGCTTTAGTGGGTTCGGTAACAACAACAGCTGCCCAGCGGCAACTTCATCTTGCACCGCCAACCAAGGCAAACAACCAATGCCAAGCCGGTGTTTAACCGCCTGCTTAATGGCTTCTGGCCGTTGCAGTTCCAGCACTTTTTCTGGCGTCCAACCGACACGAGCCAGTTCGTGCTCTAATACCGCCCGGGTGCCAGAACCACGCTCACGCACAATCCAGCACTGTGCCTGCAACTCAGTGATGGTGACGTCTGGCAGCTGATCATCAGCTTGCGGCGTAGCAGGCGCACCGACCAACACCAGATGATCTTGCAACCAATACTGCACCGAAAACTCACTGGTTAGCACCGGCCCTTCAATAAAACCAAGCTGCGCTTGCTGCTGACGTAACTGGGTTTGTACTTCACTGCTATTACAAATCTGCAGCTGAAAACCGATCTGCGGATACCGCTTGGTAAATTGTGCCAATAACGCGGGTAATAAATAACAGCCGATGGTTTCACTGGCCACCAGCCGTAACTCACCGCGCGTCGAGGCAGGATCAACTAACTCTTGCTGCAGCTGCAACAACTGCTGCAGTTTTGGCAGTAAATCCAGCGCCGCCTGAGTCGGCAACAGCTGACGGTTTTGCCGTAAAAATAACGGGTAGCCCAACCGCTGCTCTAACTCTTTTAGTGCCTGACTAGCCGCTGGCTGGCTGAGCGCCAGTTGCTCGGCAGCTTTACTTAAACTCTGCCAGCGGCAAATCGCATCAAGTAACAGCCAATGCCGGGGGCTGGGGTAATTCATTTACTTTCCGAATGTATCGCATAAGATAAATCCATTATTGTTATTTTTATTTGCCACTACAATGGTTAAATAACATTTCACTTTGGCAGGTTTCCCTTTGCGACCACCAGTACCACCAACAGTACCACCACCAGCAGACGCCACCTTGCACCCAGCGTTCGCACCCATTTTACTGTTGGTGCTTAGTAGCTTGTTGGTGCAACTGGGGTTTTTAGCGATGCCAGCGCTGCAGCGTTGGCTGAATCCGGTGTTCGCCGCGTTGTTATTCGGGTTGGCAGCAGGGTTATTGCTCAGCAGCCACCGCCACGGGCGCGCATGGTTACAAGCACTGCCGCTGCGACCGCTGGGGTTATGGCAACAGCGATCACTACGGCTGGGAATAGTCTTGTTTGCTGCCAATGTCACGCCTGACGCTATCCTCAGCATGGCGCCGGTACAAGTGCTGCAACTGCTCCTGTTAGTGGCATCGGTGTTAGCGCTGGCCTGGTGGCTTGGCACACGGCTCTTTCGTCTACCGGCCGAACTGGTGTTGTTGGTCAGTGCTGGCCTAAGTTTTTGCGGCACCTCGGCTATTTTTGCCACCCAGTCGATGCGCCAAAGCAGTCATGCCCATCTGACGCAAAGCTTGGCGGTAGTGATGTTGATGGGCTTGGCCGCGCTTGGCAGCTACACCCTGATGATCCAGCAGCAATGGCTGACACCCACAGCACTGGCCTGGTTTATTGGCAGTACCGCACCGGAAGTCGCACAAGCCGTGGCGGCAGGTAGCCAATTGGCCGACGCCGCACCCCAGGCGATTATCGCCAAGCTCAGTCGGGTCTGCCTGTTATTGCCGTTTTTATTATGGCTCGGTCAACGACCACAACCGTCAAACCAAGCTGCGGTGAACTTTCCCTGGTTTATTGTCGCTTTTGTAGCGATGCTGGCATTACAACTGCTGTTGCCACTACCGCGCTGGCTGCTCGAAAGTGCCAGTTATCTGTCACAAGGCTGTTTAATCTTTGCCATGCTGGCAAACGGCGTGCAAACCAAAGCGCAAGATTTAAAACAGTGCAACCTAAGGCTGTTTGGTTTTGCCGCAGTGGTCATGCTGTTGTTATTTGGCTTGGCGCTGGGGTTATTGCAGTTGTAACACAAGTACCCAGCAGCCATTGCATTTGGGGCGAACTCATTGGCGGTGATGAAAAATTTTCAGGGCGAAAAGGTGGTCTCTCCTGAAACAAAATAACGGCTTAAAGTGAGCCTGAAGAAAAACATAACGTCATTATTCCATTACATTTTCAAACGCAGCACCTCATAAAATTAACATGTTGTGTGTTTAAGTTTAATCTTGTAAATTCCGTGAGGTTTTTTAACTATCACATGGAGAATAATAATGAAATATTCAGGAATGGTACTGGGCGCTGTAATGTTAACAATGGCTGGCTGTGCTTCGGTACCTATGGCAGATTCTGCCGCTGATACACAAGCGAAAAGCTTTGCCACGGCAGCAGATAAAGCAAATATTTACATCTATCGGAACGAAAGTTTCGGTGCGGCGATCAAAATGCCGGTTTTGCTAAATGATCAATCTGTGGGCGACACTGCCGCCAAAACTTATATTTTTCGTCAGGTAGAACCGGGTAGCTACACAATCACTTCAAAATCTGAAAGCGATTCGACATTGCAATTAAATGCCGAGAGCGGCAAAAACTACTTCATTTGGCAAGAAATCAAAATGGGTGCTTGGACTGCAGGCTCAAAATTGCAGTTGGTCGACGAAATCAAAGGCACCGCTGGCGTGAATCAGTCAAAAATGATTAAGTAGCCATTGGATTTTATTCAATGAATAATGCTGGCGGCACCGTTCAGTCGAAAATAGCCGCCAGTTAACGGCTCCGGCCACAGCATAGGAGCCACCTTGTATGGAACAACATTTCCCCCTCACCGATTTTGAACAGCTTGATAGCGACACCATGCAGCAACGAGCATCAGCCCATCTGGCATTGATGCAGCGCCGACATAGTGTGCGTAAATTTTCCGAGCAAGCGGTGCCACAGCAGGTGATTGAACAAGTGATTCAAATTGCCGCTAGCGCCCCAAGTGGCGCCAATCATCAGCCTTGGCATTTTGTGGCGATCAGTGATCCGGCCATCAAACAACAAATTCGGCAAGAAGCTGAACAGCAAGAAGCGGGTTTTTATGCCGGTCGCGCGGGGGAAGAATGGTTAGAAGCGCTGAAACCCCTCGCCACCGATGCGAATAAACCTTATCTGGAAACAGCGCCTTGGCTGATTGTGATTTTCTCGCAAAAACGTGGTGGCATCGACAATAACGACAGCGACACCAATTACTATGTGCATGAATCTGTAGGTATTGCGACCGGATTTTTAATTCAGGCCTGCCATCAGGTTGGCCTTGCCACACTGACCCACACACCCAAACCGATGAGTTTTTTAAGTAAGATTTGCCATCGCGACAATGACAATGACCGGCCTTATATGTTGCTGGTGGTGGGTTATCCGGCGGCCGATGCGACAGTGCCGGCGCATGCATTAAAGAAAAAACCTTTTGCTACTATCTGCACTGTGTTGGCTGCTTCATAGTCGGCATTACCGGCGGGGAAGCGTCAAAGCTGGCATAAAGCTTCAGTGTGCGGCAACCGAAGTTGTTGCTCCACCGGCTCGACCGGTGGCTTCGGCGCTTGCCAATCGAGTTTAACTTTTGCGGCCAGCAACTGCGCCATATCCTGTAAATTGATATTCCTAAGTAGTGACATTTGCTGCCTTAATTTGTCATCTGACAAAGTGGTACTTTGCTGTGTTGCTCGCTGTCGCACCGCTTCAAAAATACTTAGCATCAGCACAAATTCTTGATGTTTCGCCTCGGCCACCGCTTGCTCGATGCCGGCATAAAACCGCTGATAGCGCTGCCAATCGTCCATCGTCGCCAGCACGTTGAGCAAATTAACGCCCGATCGGGCTTGTGACACTTTGTTGTTCAGTGCCGCATAACGAAAGCTGGCTTGCCGTAATGCGGCAACAGCTGGTTCATATTGCGCCAAACGCCAATGCAAATTGCCGATATTGTTTAAATACATCGGGATCAATGTCGTGAACTGATGCTGCTCCGCCAACGCCAAGCCATGTTGATAATGGGTCATGGCAGTTTGATATTCGCCAGCAATCACTTCGACAATACCGAGGTTGAGTAATAACTTAGCCCGCGATTCAGGGGGGTTAGGTAGTTTATCGGCGCAATGAAACCAAAAGCTAGCGCTCTGCCGATACTGTTGATGATAAGTGACAAAGCCTGCAGTTAATGCGATATCACCGGCGGCCAAGCCGCTCGGCACCAATGCATCGGCGCGGAGCAAGCTGTCGCGCGCTTGCGGGTATAAACCACGGGCGGTGTAAGCCCGAGCCGCCAGCAAATACCAATCTTGTTGATACCAAGCAGGGGCTTGTTGTAAGGCATTGCTGGTTTGTTCAAAATAGACAATAACTTGCGCTGGGTTTTTCGCCAATATAGCGACACTACGTTGATACAACTCAGCAGTCGAAAGTTCTGCCGCTTGCAGTGTGCTACTACCCCAGCACAGCAGAAGTGTTGCCGGCAGCAGTACAAAAATTTTCAAAGTATCGCAGAAATTCACATCTACCTCGGCCGTCGCTACTGCACTATTCTAACGCTGGAGACCCATTTTTGCTGCAGTGTGCGCTGGCGCATAAACTCGAGATGGACTGCAACTTGAAGCATAGCAAAGAGTTGGCAGGTTGTCCGCCGCGTCACAACGGATAAGCGCTGACAAATAAAGCCGCTTTCGGTTAAGGTAGTGGCTGTTGCCAAACATAGGACTGCCGTCATGTACCGCCTGACTATTCAACCTCGCTTTAACGAAACCGATGCGCTGGGGCATATCAACAATACAGTTGTCGCCGCATGGTTTGAAGGTTGCCGCGACCCACTCTTTAGACTGTTTACGCCAGATTTGAACCCGGCGCAGTGGCATTTAATTTTGGCCAAATTTAGTGTTGAGTTTCACGCTGAGCTGTTTTACGGCGAGCCGGTTGAAATTCACAGCTGGGTTAGTCGGGTTGGCAACAGCTCGTTTGATGTTAGTCAACAAGCTTGGCAGCAGGGTAAACTTTGTGCCAGCGGCATGGCCGTGATGGTGCATTATGATTTTGACAGCAAACAAAGTGCAGTTTTAAGCGAGCAGTTAAAAGCGCAGCTAGCGGCGCTTTAATCGCGGGTACAGCATAAAATTTAGCGCAGTGCATCAGCTACTGCTAATGTTAAGGCGTCAGTTTTTCCGGTACTGGATTAAAATTATGGTCGCACTGAATGGCTGGTTGTTGGCAATAGGCGTCGCAGGTTGCAGCGCCTTCGCTGCCGCAGAGCCAGTCACCTATTTCTACTCAGATTTACCGCCCTACGAATTTACCGCCGCCAATGGTGCGCCGGCAGGTGTTGGTATCGAAAAAGTTCGAACCATCCTCAGTCAAGCTGGTTTTACCCCGGAGTTTAAATTTTACTCGCTTCAGCGCGGTTTAAATGCACTGGATAGCAGCATCGACTTCAGCGCCATTGTCGCCCCTTCGCCAGCGCAAAAAAAACGTTTTCGCACCAGTCAGTATCCAATTTATGCTGTTGGGCTAGGCGTGGTCCGGCTACACACCACACCCCCACTATCAGCGCTTAACAAGCTACCGCAGTACAATTATTTGGTATTGAGTGAAACCAAATTTTCCTATTTACAGCGCCGAGTCGAATTTAGCGAGCAGCCGAATCATCGATATGAGGTGAGTAATCACCAAGATGCCTTTCGGTTAATTTTAAAAGGCAAATATCGCTATTTTTTAAGTTACCAGCTAAGTGCGGCCGAGCTCGACAACCCGTCACTGACCTTTGATTTGCTCGAACAACAACCGGTGCATTTGATGTTATCGCATCAGCACCCCGCGGCCGCACGTTTGATGCAACGGGTGGATAACCTACTTGCGCTACAGCGAGGTGTCGATACCCGCTAACAGCGCAAGCAGTTCATGCCAGCACCGTCGCACTTTGCTGATCTTGGCCGCGGGTGACTGATCAAAAAATTACGCTGCAACACCGACCACTCAACATCGGTGGTCAGTGCTACCTAACGTCAACTTCGCTTGGCGTGATTAGCGGTCAAAACGGTCCAGTTCCATCACCTTATTCCAAGCTTTGGAAAAGTCTTGTACAAACCGATCTTTACCATCAGCAGCGGCATAAACTTCGGCGACTGCCCGCAGCTCAGCGTGCGAGCCAAACATCAGATCGACCGGCGTTGCAGTCCATTTCAACTGATTGCTTTTACGGTCCAGCCCTTCATAGGTAGTTTCGTCTGTCGCCGACTTTTGCCATTTCGTTGCCATATCGAGTAAATTGACAAAAAAGTCATTTGTTAAAGTACCCGGCTTCACTGTCAACACGCCATGCTGTACCGCGTTAGTGTTGGCATCCAGCACCCGCAAACCACCCACCAGTGCCGTCATTTCCGGAACCGACAAATTCAACATCGAAGCTTTATCAATCAGCGCTTCCGCCGGTGACAACATGCTGTGATCTTTGGCGTAAAAATTACGAAAGCCATCAGCCTGTGGCTCTAACACAGCAAATGAAGCCGCATCGGTTTGTTGTTGCGACGCATCCATTCGGCCAGGTCGGAACGGCACTTCGAGGCGCAAACCGGCATCCATAGCCGCTTTTTCAATCGCTGCTGAACCCCCAAGCACAATGACGTCAGCCAGTGATACTTTTTTGCCCCCTTTGAGGTCACGATTAAAATCATTCTGAACTTTCTTTAATGTTGCCAGTACTTTTTGCAATTCCTGCGGCTGATTCACCGCCCAGTCTTTTTGTGGTGCCAGCGCCAATCTTGCACCGTTTGCTCCGCCACGTATGTCGGTGCCACGGAAACTGGCTGCTGCAGCCCAGGCGGTGCGCACTAATTGCGGCACGGTCAAACCACTGGCTAGTAGTTTTGTTTTTAACTGAGCGATGTCATTCACATCGATCAGCGGATGGTTCAGCGCCGGGATCGGATCTTGCCAAATTAACGCTTCTGTTGGCACCAGCTTACCAAGGTACCGCGCTTTCGGGCCCAGATCACGGTGGGTCAACTTAAACCAAGCTTTGGCGAACGCCAGTTCAAACTCTTTCGGATCGTTTTTAAAACGCAGCGAAATTTTGCGGTACTGAGGATCTTCTTTTAGCGCTATATCGGTCGTGAACATAATAGGTGCATGGCGTTTAGTTTTGTCATGCGCATCTGGCACCAAATTAGCTGCGGCATTGTCCGCTGGGATCCACTGGGTAGCGCCGGCTGGGCTTTTGGTTTTTACCCACTCAAAACCAAACAGATTATCCAGATATTGGCTGGTCCATGCCGTTGGATTGACCGACCACGCCCCTTCTAAACCACTGGTGACGGTATCTTCGGAATGACCTTTGCCACATTTATTTTTCCAGCCAAAGCCCTGAGCTGCAGGACCTTCCGCGGCCGGCTCTTTGCCAACACATTCTTCTGGTTTGTGCGCGCCATGCGCTTTGCCAAAAGTATGGCCACCGGCAATCAGCGCCACGGTTTCTTCATCATTCATCGCCATTCGGCCGAAGGTATCGCGAATATCTTTGGCAGCGAGCAGCGGATCGGGTACGCCATTTGGGCCTTCCGGATTGACATAAATTAAGCCCATTTGTACTGCCGCCAAAGGTTTGGCCAACTTGCGATCACCGCTATAGCGCTTATCTTCCAGCCATTTTTTCTCGCTGCCCCAGTTCACCTGCTCGGCCTGCCAGTCGTCAAGGCGGCCACCGGCAAAACCAAAGGTTTTAAAACCCATCGATTCCAGCGCCACGTTGCCGGTTAATACCATCAAATCGGCCCAAGAAATTTTACTACCGTATTTTTGTTTGATGGGCCAGAGCAAGCGCCGGGCTTTATCGAGGTTGACGTTATCTGGCCAACTATTGAGTGGTTCAAATCTTTGCTGGCCACCGCCAGCGCCCCCGCGGCCATCAAAAATTCGATAGACCCCAGCCGAGTGCCACGCCATCCGGATCATAAAAGGCCCATAATGGCCGTAATCCGGTGGCCACCAGTCCTGCGGGGTCGTGAGCATGGTTTTGATATCGGCTTGGACTGCAGCCAAATCTAAGGTATTAAATTGTTTGGCGTAATCAAAGTTCTGGCCATAAGGGCTCGATTCAGCACTGTGCTGGCGCAGTACTGATAAATCCAGTTGTTGTGGCCACCAGAAATTATTGGTGGTCATGTCTTTGGCCGCAGCTTGGTGACTGATCAGCACTGCGAATGCAATCGCTGATAAGGTCAGAGTTGTTTTTTTCATTGAAGATGTGCCTTTTAGGTTGCGGCTGTACCACTGGATGTCAGCCTGAGTGATTGTTTTACAGCTCGATAACTCGCGTCAGGCGGACCACACATCGCTACAGCCCTCCCTGCCAATGCTCCCACCTGCTAATGCTCCCACCTGCTAGTACTCTCAACTGATACAGCTCTCAACTGATACAGCTCTCAACTGAAAGTCCCTATAAATTAAAGCTGCTGACACCATCTTTGCAGTGACTTAAATCGATTGCGGTCATCGATTGTTTTGATTACAAAGCTAGTAACTTAAACCGCCACACGTTCAGCGGTCATGTGCTGCGGTCATGTTCACGGTTAACCGGCGGCCCACTCGCATCGACCGGCAACCCTCATCGGCAAGCGACGCACATCGTCAAACAGCCACCACACCGCTTCGCTGCTCTCAAAAACCTGTGTTCCAAAACCGGTAAGCCAAAACCAGTTATCCAAAACCTAGCGCATTGAAGAATTAAACCGTTCGCTTAACCCAACCGCACCGACTAGCATATTCATCAGTTGGATAATTTGGAGCCCTGCAGATGACGACCAAACGCGGAAGGCCGGCGGGCGATAGCACCACCCGCCAACATTTGTTATCGCAAGCACGGCTGTTGTTTGCAGAATTTGGCTACGAACGGGTGACCACGCGGATGATTGCGCAGTCTGCTGGCGTGAATGCCGGAATGATTCGCTACTATTTTGTCGATAAAGCGGGTTTGTTTGAAGCCATGCTGCGTGAGACTCTCGAGCCACTGTTAGCACTGGCGCAGCAACAAGCGCGCTCGGCTGAGCTACGCGACCCTGCGGCTATTGTCGCGGGTTATTACGCCATTATGGCGCCGCACCCGTTATTACCGACCCTGATCTTCCGCGCCCTGCACAACATTCATTCGCCGGAATATCAGATTGTCAGTAAAGTTTTTGCCGGTTTTGTGCAGCAAATGCTTGGCAACCTACAACAAGTCTTACAGGCGCCCGATATGCTGCAGACCGGACTGCAACCGCTGAATGCGCTACTGACTTGTTTTAGCCTGGCTATTTTCCCGTTTGTGATGCCGCCTTTTATCAAACAAGCCATTGGTTTGGAACTCAGTCCCGACTTTTTACAGCAATTAGCAGTACATCAACGCCATGTGCTGCAGCATGGTTTATTGCAATCAAGCACCATCACCACTGCCAGCGCTGCCGCAAACACCACCCCACTGATGATCGGAGACCCCCATGTTTAAGTTGCACGTCCAGTTTGCTACCGCATTGACGTCAAGGCGAATGCCTGCGCTGGCAGCAATGTTGCTGCTCGTTTCGACGTTAGGCTTATGTGCCTGCCAGCCACAAGAGCCGCCGTCCGCTTTTGGCACTTTAGAGCGTGAACGGGTGCTGCTGACCGCGCCCGCCACTGAACTCATAGTAAAACTCGATGCGACCGAAGGGACGCTGATTACCGCCGGTCAACCGCTGTTGCAGCTTGACCCACAGTTGCAGCAACTGAAAGTTGATAAAGCCAGCGCTGAAGTGCAGCGCGCCAAGGCGGCGCTGACGTTGTTACAACAAGGCAATCGTCGCGAACAAATTGCTGCCGCTGCCGCGAGATTGGAACAAGCCAAAGTGCGCCGGGCCGACAGCTTGCGGCAACTGACGCGGGCGAAAGAGCTGCGTGCACAACGGTTATCGTCACAGGCGGAACTGGATGCCGCGCAGCTCGCGGTGCAAGTCGCCGAGGCGCAATGGGCTGATCAGCAGCAGCAATTACTGGAATTACAAGCCGGTAGCCGCGCTGAAGTCATCGCCCAAGCACAATTTAGCCTGCAAAGTGCCGAGCAAACGCTGTTGGTGGAGCAAAAGTTACTGGCTGATTTAAGCGTGGTCGCCAGCCGCGCCGGGGTATTAGAAGATTTACCTTATCATCGTGGCGAACGGGTGCCACAAGGTGCGGTCGTGGCGGTGATTGCCGCGGCGGACGCCCCTTATGCCCGGATTTACCTGCCACAAACGGCCTTGCTGCAGTTCAAAGTGGGTCAACAAGTGCCGATCCACATTGATGGTTACGCTGAAGCAGTCACCGGCACCATCCGCAAAATCGCCACCCAAGCCAGCTTCACCCCTTATTTCGCTTTACATCAGGCCGAACGGGCGCGGTTGATGTACGTCACTGAAATTACCCTGCCGGCTAATCTATCTTTGCCGACCGGGCTGCCAGTGCAATTACGTTTAGGAGCGCCGTAACATGCAACTGGCCATTGATGCCAAGGGCATGAGTCGACGTTTTGGCGATTATATGGCGGTCAATCAGCTGGATTTACAAATTCCGGTCGGCTGCATTTATGGTTTTCTCGGCCCCAATGGTTGTGGCAAATCCACTTCCATCCGCATGCTGACGGGGTTACTCACACCAACAGCTGGCGACATCACGGTGCTGGGGCTAAAACTGCCGGAGCAAGCCGAGCTGTTACGGCAGAAAATTGGTTATATGACGCAGAAATTTTCGCTGTACGACAATTTAACCGTGCAGGAAAATCTGGCCTTTGTGGCGGGGATTTATCAAATTGGCCGCGCAGAGCGGCAACCCCGCATCGATGAATTATTAGCTTTGTATCAGCTGGCCGACAAACAAAAAGTCCGTGCCGGCAGCTTAAGTGGCGGCCAAAAACAGCGGTTAGCGTTAGCTGCCGCCACCATTCACCAGCCATCATTGTTATTTCTGGACGAACCCACTTCCGCCGTCGACCCGGAAAATCGGCGCGAATTCTGGGAGCGCTTGTTCGATTTAAGTGATGCCGGCACCACCATTTTGGTGTCGACCCACTACATGGATGAAGCCGAGCGCTGCCATCAGTTAGCGATTTTAGAGCGCGGCGAAAAACGCGCAGACGGCTCACCCGATGATTTAATGGCGCAAATGGCGGCCGATGTGTTTGAAGTGTCGGGCCCCAACTTACGTCAGCTCAGGCAACAAGTGCTGCAGTGGCCGGAAATGATGTCGGCAGCGCAGCTAGGCCAGCGTTTACGGTTGATGGTGCGTAAATCGGCGCACTGGTCGCTAGCTGATTTACAGCAAAAATTGGGGAATAACTACCTTTGTGAGCCCGTCCGGCCATCGCTGGAAGATGTGTTTGTCGCCAATACCGGAGCTGCGTATGCTGAGTCTCACCCGAATTAAAGCCATCTTTGTTAAAGAGTTATGGCAGTTGTCGCGCGATCGCATCACCTTTGCGATGATTGTGATGATCCCGCTGGTGCAATTGATGTTATTCGGTTATGCCATCAATACCGATGTACGCCATGTGCCAACCGCCTTGGTGGACGCCAGCGGTAGCAGCGCCGCCCGGCAGCTGGCTGCTGATTTACAGGCGTCGCAGGCGGTGACGTTTACCGGTCAGTTTAACGATATTCAAAGTGCCACCGCCGCCATGACCGCCGGCAGTATTAACGCTATTTTAGTGATCCCAAACGATTTTGAACGTCGATTGGATGATCGCCGCCGTAGTAGCAATGAGCGGCCGCTGGCGCAGTGGATCAGCGATGGCTCAGATCCAATGCTCGGTAATGCCATTGCTGCGCTTCGGCAAATGCCACTACCGATGCTGGCGCCGCAACACCACGAAGCAGCAGTACCGACCGGTGCCATGTTTGAAGTGGTGAACTATTACAATCCGGAGCGGCGCAGCGCAGTGAATATCGTGCCAGGGTTAATCGCGGTGATTCTGACGATGACGATGATTTTGTTCACCTCGGCCGCCATTGTGCGCGAACGTGAACAAGGCAATATGGAGTTTTTAATCAACACCCCCATTCGGCCGCTGGAATTGATGCTTGGGAAAATTTTGCCTTATATCGTTATTGGCTTAATCCAGGTGGCGATTATTCTCGGTCTGGGCCATGGCCTGTTTGCGGTACCGTTACCAGCACAATGGTTTTCGCTCTGGTTAGTCACTTTGTTATTTATTCTGGCCAGCCTGACGTTGGGCTTACTCATTTCCACCCGCGCCCAAACCCAGTTGCAGGCGATGCAATTAACCGTCTTTATTCTCCTGCCGTCGATTTTACTGTCGGGTTTTATGTTTCCTTATGTCGCGATGCCAAAACCGGCGCAATATATCGCCGAGCTGCTGCCAGCCACCCATTATGTGCGGTTGGTGCGGGCAGTGGTGCTACGCGACGCACACTGGACAGTATTGACCAGCGATGTGTTGGTGCTGGTGGCCTTTACCGTCATTGGTATGACGTTGGCGACTTTGCAATTTCGCAAGCGGCTGGATTAGCCTTTTGCTCAAAGCTTGCGGTTGCAGCTGACACTGCAGATTTGCCCGCAGATAGTTGATGCCGAAAGCAGCAACACTTATTACAATGGCACCGCGCCTGTGTTATTTTTAAAGGCCTTTTTTAGCAGAAAAGTCGCAAGCAGCGACTCATTTTGAACCAGCCAGCCGCGCTGGCACAGCAATCAGCAGGAACAACAAATGGCAGCTTTTGGTAGTGTATTTATGCCTGAAATGGCAATGGCCCGTTTTGATGGCAGTGCTTGGGATCAAAGCGCAATAGTCCCGGCCGACAGCATCGCTCTGCATCCGGGCGCCCATGTGCTGCATTATGCCAGCACCTGTTTTGAAGGGTTAAAAGCGTTTCGCCATGAAGACGGCTCAGTCGCGATTTTCCGGATGGAAAAAAACATCGCCCGTATGCTGCAAAGCACAGAATTGTTATCGTTACCAAAATTCGATCCGGCGTTATTAAGCCAAATGATTATCGATATCGTCCGCCATTACGCCGCAGACGTGCCAACCCCGCCGGGTTCGATGTATATCCGTCCCACGCATATTGGCACTGAGCCGGCGATCGGCAAAGCTGCGACGCCAACCCTGACATCGTTACTCTATGTGTTGTTATCGCCGGTCGGTGATTATTTTGCCGGTGGTAGCCGCGCCCTGCGTTTGTTGCTGGAAGACAATGCCCGTTGTGCGTCGCATATGGGCATGATTAAAAGCGGTGGCAACTATGCCAGCGCGTTACAACCCACGATGCAAGCCAAAGCTAAATATCAGGCCGATCAGGTGCTATTTTGCCCGAATGGCGATGTGCAAGAAACCGGCGCTGCCAACTTCCTGTTGATTGACGGCAACGAAATTATCACCAAAGCGCTAGATGCATCTTTCCTGCACGGTGTAACCCGCGATACCATTTTAACGCTGGCCCGCGATTTGGGCATGACCGTTTCCGAGCGTGAACTTTCAGTCAGCGAATTGCTGGAACGTGCGGCAAAACCAGGCACTGAAGCTGCGCTTTCCGGCACTGCCGCCGTATTAGCGCCAGTGGGCACCTTAATTTACCAAGGTCAGGAAATTAAAGTCGGCACTGGCGAACCGGGCACCACCACCGCTCGTCTGCGCCAAGCACTGAATGATATTCAGTGGGGCAAAGCTGAAGATAAACATGGTTGGTTGACGAAGATTTAAAACAACGCTTCCGGCATTTATATGTACTGCTAAAGATATGGCTAGAGTTATAGCCGACAACCATGATCAGGGGCTTTCCAGCCCCTCATCTTTTTTCACTTGTGACCTTATTTTAGCTTCGAACCTCGCCTGTCGCCCCCGACAATAGACTGCTTCACTCTAAACAAGCCAGCGCCAGCGCATCTTGCAGTCATGATTCCATCGTCCTGTATGCCACACCTTTTGCTCAAACGCGGCCAAATATCCATTGATCGCAGACAATACCTCACATTGTTAAATTTGTGATAGCATCGCCGACTTTGTCAGTCATTGATAATTTTTTTAACACATGGAGTAAATTAAATGAGGAAGGGTTTTCCTGTATTGCTGGTATTGCTCGCGACAGTGACGCATCAGGCAGTGGCCACCACCGGATCAGATCAAACTCTGGTCAACGACTATAATGCGCCAGTGCGCCTGCACGGAGAGCGGGTTAACTATCCATTACAAGATATTCAGCGTCAAAAGTCCAACCAGCCAAATAATGCTGTTACGCAGAAAATTTCCACCCCAGTCCAGGATACTGACGCGACACAAAATATCAAACCAGGCGCAGTACTGGACACCACATTCCTCAACACCAGCACTCAAACTGACACCACACTGACCTCAGTGCTGGAGGTGTTTGGCTTAGGGGCTGGCATTGGCATTCAAGGGATGCTTAGCGGTGACTACAACAATGACGGTGTGACTGAACTCGTACTAGGGAATCCGACTGCTATCGTATTCGGTCAGACAGCTGATGGAAAATTCGGCCTGCAAAGCCAATTACAATTTTCAGCAGGGATCGGCAAGCTCGCGTATTTTCGCGATCTGAGCACTGATGGTCATTTTGCATTTTTCAGCAATGATGGAAAATTGCATAAACTGGATCTAGTCACGCGCCGGGTGACCGCTTCTTTAGATTTGGCAGGTATAAGTAGTTATCGCATTCAAGCTAGTTCAGACCTAAAGTCCGCCGTATTACTCGTTCGTACTCAATCAGGGCTGCTAAATGTCATCGACCCTGTCACGCTAAAAATTGTCAGCAGCCAATCTGGGATCGCAGCTGATATTGTCGCGCTAGGGTCTTTTACCGAAAAAAATAGTGCCGAAATTCTGCTGAGCAATGGCCAAATCTACAACTTTAAAAACAATAAATTTACCCTACTAAAAACACTGTTTGAGAAAAATCATGCATTTACTTATGCAGTGGACGTTAATGGTGATGGGTTAGATGAAATTTTCGCTTCAGAACAATGGTATGTGATGAAGTTGTACTCCCCACTAAAAGAAGAAGTTTTGTGGAGCAAAAAAACTGCGCTTGATATCGCTGCTGTCATCATGGCGGACGTCGATCAAGATGGTCAACTGGATGGCGTTTATGGCGATGGCCAATGGGGTGGCTTGCATGCTTTTAATCTGCAAACCGGTGAAAGTTTTTGGGACATCAGCAACCCGGATCACGGTGTCACGAACATTGTGATTGCCGATCTCAACAACGATGGCAAGCAGGACATCGGCTGGGGTGCGGGCTATAGCAGCTCTGGTGCAGATTATTTCTTTATCCATGACATCGCCAGCAAGGAAAAGATCTGGCAAAGCGAAGATATTCAGTTTCCAATTAGTGCGGTTTCGCTGATTGATGTGGATCGGGATGGCGACTTAGATCTGGTCTCTGCTAGCGTGCAAAGTAATAGCGGCTATAACGGCGGCGTCATTCAAGTATATGATATCAAGAGTAAAACCAGATTGTGGCATGGCTACGCTGCTGCTGATAATTGGGGCAGAACGATGAATCTTGTTGCTACCGATCTGGACAACAACGGCACGATAGAACTGATTATCGGCGCCTCGCAGATTTATACCGGCATGGTGCGGGTACTGAATGCAGCTGACGGCTCAGAACGATACAAGATATTGTTGGGGGATGGTGACGCCGTCAGTAGCGTAACGACAGCCGATCTAAATCAGGACGGTTTTCACGAAATTATTGTCGGTAATAACGCTGTGCACACCGGCTCAGCAGGGGTTTATTTCAGAGTTTTGGATGGTCGCACCGGTGGGCTGCTCAAACAATCACCAAGCTTGAGTTTCAATTGGCAAGGATTAACTGATTTGACGCCTATTGAACTGAATGGGAGTTGGTTTGTGAATGGTTTGCTGGACGGCAACCTCTTTCAATATAACTTCAGTAATAATTCGGTTAAACAACTGTCGAATAAAACTAGTTACCAGCAATTGACGTCGGTGATCATAGAAGGAGTGGCTGAACTTGTGGCCACGGATCAACAAGGAAAACTACTCCGACTGTCAGCCAACGGCAGTGTGATTGCCACAGCCACTGTCTGTAAAAGTGCGGTGACCGGTCTCTCCGCTGCAGGGCCAGATCGCGTGTTATTTACCTGCAATAACAGCCTGAACGAATATAATCTGACAACACAAAGCAGTGTCTATTCACATGCGACGGGTTTCACGACCTTAGGTGATCCGAAGCTGGTCCGTCACAATAACCAAGACCAAATTACTGTGGGCGGGCAAAAAGTTGCGGTCTATCAGACGGAAGCTGCAGTAGCATTGCCGGCGCCAGAACCTGTGCGATTGTCCGCACACGTTTTAAAAGCGCTGAGCGGCAGCCTCAAAATCTCCGCAGAAATTGACTATTTCGCACTGAGCAGCGGCACCAAACTGGGTCAGTTCACATTTACTGATCGTAAAACAGGTCAATTCACTTATCAGCCAACCGGTAGCACTGGTACTGAGACATTAAAATTCTATGCTGTGAAAGGAAAAGCAATTTCCCTCAATGCCGAACTAACCATTGAGCTGACCAACAGTAAGCCGGTTGCGGATAACCTGAACATTAGTACGCATTGGGATAAAGCAGTGCAACTGACCTTGCCAGCAAAAGATGATGATCAGGAAGCCTTGTTATTTGCGTTGGCCAGCAAGCCAAAACATGGCCAACTGAAATTATTAGATCAGGCAAAAGGCACGGTGGAATATATTCCATCAGGGGACAGCTTGGACGCCATTAGCTTTGGCTTCACCGCCAAGGACAGCCTGGTCAGTTCAGATCAAAAAAATGTGGTGGTGACTCTGACGAACACAACCCCTGTCGCAAATGCCATAAGCTACACGACGTCGTATCAGACACCAGTCAATGGTGCTGTGAAGGGTCAGGATGCTGATAATGATGCTCTGAGTTATGCAATTACGACCCAACCGGCAATTGGCACCCTGACTCTGGACAGTCAAAACGGCTTATTTGTCTACACACCCAGTGGCGAGAGTGATCAGCAAATCAGCTTCAGCTATGTCGTGAAAGACAAATTTGCCAGCTCTACAGCCCAGACGGTCAGCATCACGGTGAAAGGAGCTCCGAAAAAATCCAGCGGAGGAGCCATCAGCATGTTCTCAGTTATCGCGTTGTTATTACTCACTATCCGCCGCCGGCGTCAGTTATTGCATTAAAAGTGACGGTAAAATACGCACTGGATAACAGGCTCAGCTTAAGCTGAGCCAACCCTGCCGTGCAACTGTGTAGGCAAAGAACGTTGTTCAGTGCTGAACAGTGCTGAACAGTGGCAGATAAACCAGGTTAGTTGGCGAAGTTCCAGACTAATGTTGAAAAGGCTTACACTCTCCACCTGCAACAAGCCACTGTGAACAATCCCTCTCAAAGCAGGCCGCGTGCCTGCTTTTTATCGGTCGTGCTGCAAGCGACCACACAACAAAACCCACCTAGCGCCCCCTTTGTCTCATCTATCATAAAAAACCGCAAAACACCTTGCAAAAAGCATGTGATGCCGACAATATACTTGCACACTCAAGCATTGATCAACCTTTATCGCTCTTTGGTATAATTTTGATTATTGGTCAGTCAACCATCATCATTGCGAATATTTTCATAAAAAGGACCCATCATGGACACTCTCAATCCTGCCCTCGACCTCGTGCTGCGAAGTGCTTTACTCTGGTCAAACATGGTCAAAAAAGCCGATCAGCAGCTCAGCGTGCATGGCATCAGCTTTAGCGAATTTGGTATTTTGCATCAGCTGTCGTTAGCACCGCAACAGCGGTTAAGCCGGATTGAACTGGCCACTGCCGTGGGTTTGAGCGCCTCAGGCATCACCCGTTTATTGCAGCCGATGGAAAAAATTCAGTTGGTCGAAAAAGAGCAAAATGCCCGCGATGCTAGGGTCAGTCTGGTGAAATTAACACCCGCCGGCCAGCAGATTTATCTGGATGCGCAGCAAAGTTGTGACTTCTTCGCCACGCAATTTGTGTCCCCTTTAACACCGCGCCAGCAAGAAACACTGGCCGATTTACTCAAGCGCCTCTGAGCTGGAACTGTCATGACCGACTTAACCCAAGGTTCATTACATCGCCACGTTTGGACGATGGCCGTTCCGATGATGATTGGCATGTTTGTGCAATCACTGTATCTGTTTGTTGATTTGTATTTTGTGGCTGACCTTGGTGCAGAAGCTATTGCTGCCGTTGGTGCTGCTGGCAATCTGATGATGCTGATGATGGCTCTGACCCAAATGCTCAACGTGGGTTGTGTGGCGCTGATTGCCCGCTATACCGGTGCGCGCGAGCACCTGCAAGCCAATATTGTATTCCAGCAAGCAATGCTGATGGGCGTGGCCTTGGCGTTGCTGACGTTGGTGTTTGGGTTTGCGTTTCGTGACAGTTACATGCAGCTGCTCAGTGCCGATCCGGCCGTGCAACTGCAGGCTCAACAGTTTTTATCGGCATATTTGCCAGGCCTCGCCTTTATGTTTGTCTCTACTGCGATTGCAGCCGCCCTTCGCGCCGTTGGTATTGTTAAACCGACCATGCAGGTGCAATTGATCACTGTATTGGTAAATATCATGTTGGCACCGGTGCTCATTGCGGGCTGGGGGACGGGTTATCCGCTCGGCGTATTTGGTGCCGGCCTTGCCAGTAGCATTTCAGTGACGGTCGGCGTACTGCTGTTGTGGGGCTATTTCCTGCGAAGCGACCATTCGGTGCTGCAAGTACCTAAAAAATGGCGTTTTGACGGTAAAGTTTGGCGACAAATTGCCGCCATCGGCACACCCGCAGGTGGCGAATTTGCGCTGATTTTTATTTTCACCGGATTTGTCTACTGGGTAATTAAAGACTTCGGCACCGCAACCCAGGCCGCCTTTGGCATTGGTAATCGTATTTTGGCGGCCATGACCATGCCAGCCATGGCCATTTCATTTGCACTGCCGGCTATTGTTGGTCAAAATTTTGGTGCCGGACAGGCAGAGCGGGTGCGGCAAAGCTTTCAAATTGGCCTGCAGCAAATGGCATGGGTCATGGGGCTGCTGTTTATCCTTTGCCAATTGCTCGCGCATCCGCTGATGTCGCTTTTTAGTGATGATCCACAGGTCCTGACTGAAGGTGTCCTTTTTATGCGCATCATCAGCTTGAACTGCCTGAGTGTGGTATTGGTCTTTAGCTGCTCCGGAATCTTCCAGGGGCTTGGCAATACCTGGCCGTCGCTCGCCAGTTCAGCCCTGCGCATTGTGCTTTTTATCGTGCCGGTACTGTGGTTGTCAAAACGCAGTGATTTTTCGGCGGCGATGGTCTGGTATTGCTCGGCTGGTAGCGTGTTGTTACAGGGGCTTTGTAGCTATTACCTGCTGCGCTGGCAGCTTCGCAGCAAACTGACCGGGCTACAAGCTGTCACTTGAGTGCCAAGCTGTGCAATGAAGCGGCACAAGGAAGAGTGCTGTAAAAGAAACAAAGAGCCCTTTGTAAAACAATGGGTTCTTTTTTATACCGCGCTATCGTCATGACAAACTCTCAATTAACACCAAGGTTTGTCCAAATGGCAGGACAAAGCTCAAGAAACCAAACTCATTCGCGCTTCATTGCTGTTTTTAGCAAATAGCTCGTCATAAGTTGAACAATAATTGCAATTTGTTTACCCCTTTTTCCCTGGCCAGACGTCAAAGGTCTGAGCATCACAAGGTAAAAGGATCCAAATCATGACCACTACCAACAACGTTCCCCAAATATTCCAACCTCGTTTCACCGCAGCAGCAAGCGCCGCCACAGTGGTTACTTTTGCACTGTTTCTGCTGATGGCCGCCTTAATTTCTTCCACGCCTTACCAAACGATCACTGAGACGACATCATTCGATATCGCATTGCCAGAACCGAAAAAAGAGCGGCCAGCCGAGCAAAAACCAAAGCTGGCACCGCCTCCTGTGCAGGAAACCATCACGCCAAAAACAGCGGTAATCAGTGATCCTATCGACAATACTTTGCTGCCGATCGGAGTCACATCACCGCAGATCAAGGTCGCCATCGGTGGTGGCTTACCGACCCTGCAGCAGCCGCCGAATGGCGATCCTTCACCCATTGTGCGGATCAACCCGAAATATCCGGTAGTTGCCGCGAGGAATGGTGTGGAAGGTTGGGTACAGCTACGTTTTAGTGTTGACGCCACCGGTGCTGTCACTGATATTGAAGTGATAGCGGCGCAGCCACAACGGGTATTTGAGCAAGAAGCGATACGTGCATTAAAACGCTGGAAATATCAGCCATCCACTTCAGATGGTGCAGCGACAGGCCGTTCTGGGTTACAGGTACAATTGGATTTTAGTCTGGAACAATCCGAATAATCATCAAGCGAACGCAATATCAGTGCAGAAGTAGCTACAGATACAAGCACCTAAAAAAATAACAAAAACTTCGTCGGCTAAATGATTGGATTGACCAAAGTGGCAGCGCACACCGTGCAGGAGGTGGCAATGGGATGGAAACAAATCAGCGGTCGTTTTGGCTTTGCCAAGGCAGACAGTCAGCAATGGATCGTCGAATATCAACAGACGGGCGATCAGGCAGTACTGGCAAAATTGTTTATGTTGCATGCCGATGCCTTGTATTTCTTTTTATTGCGACAAAGTAATGCCGAACTGGCCGCAGATATCAGTCAACAGAGTTGGCTGAAACTGGTCGAGCAACGCCAGCAATTTCAGGGCAATTGCAGCTTCAAAACCTGGTTGTTTAGCTTGGCTCGCAACGCGTTGATTGATGAGTTTCGGCATCAAACACGTTGGGGTTTTACCGAAATCACCGAACAGACCTTGCTGCCTGCAACAGACGATAACACCGCTGAACAGCAGTTATCCGACAAGCAACAACAGCAGCAACTGGACTGGGCAATCCGGCAGCTTCCTGTGTTACAGCAAGAAGCGTTGATATTGCAGCTGGAAGGATTTTCACTGGCGGAGATTGCAATCATTGCAAACAGTCCTGCTGAAACGGTGAAAAGCAGGTTACGCCATGCCCGAGTCACATTGGCCAGTTTACTGGAGGACAAATCATGAAGCGTTCTGATGATGAGCTGGAGACGCAGTTGCAGCAATGGTACCAACAAGGTTTGCAGAACCAAAAGATGCCTGACGATCTGAAAAGACGTCTGGCAGCGCAGGTCAAGCAGCGCACACAAACGGCATCCGCTTGGCAAAAGTTAACACAGGCACTGTGGCAGCTTTGGAGTTGGCGTAACCTACAGGCACTCACGGCAGTATTGGCACTTGGAGTCGGTTGGCAGCTGTTACAGCAACAACCAACTTATTATCAAATCAGCCAGAGCTCTGATGTCTATCCGGTGCAAATCCATCAGTTGACTGAGCAACGACTGGCGTCATCACCCGCCGGTACCGCAAACGCGACTTCAGGACAACGAGAAGCGATTTATACCCAAAAATATCAGGACTATCTGAATGCCCGCTCGAACACGCAAGCGCAACGGCAGTTAATCGTTTCGCGACAATTCAGTGAGGATGGTTGGTCGTTAGATGTCTGTCAGCAAATGCAACTTAAACTGACCACGGCCTGGCTGGCGGAATTTAAACAGCAACTGCGCTGGAGTGAGCCGCAGTGGCAACGGCTGCAAAAAAGCGACTGGCTGCAGGTCACTACCGGAGCACAAGGACAAATTTTGGCATTGCAACGCAGTGAGCAACCGCCAACTTGCGCACCGTAAAAACCGGTTTATGCATGGCAGATGTCGGTAAACCAGCGGCTGGATTTTTTGAATTCAGCACTGGAATATCGACTCGCTATGCAAGATTTAATTTCCCTTCGTTTATCCCCCAATTCGATTCAGCATTCGATTCAGTAATAGGCGCACAAAGACATCACGCACCTGCACCGCTCATTGCCGACTGAGCCGCAAGCGCAAAAAATCGAACAGCAATCGCACCCGGGCAGACACCGGTCCACGCTGCGGCCGGTACAAAGATAACGGCCAAGGGGTGGGTTCAAGCTCAGGTAATAACCGCACGAGTTCACCGCGTTCAAGTAATGGTTTTGCCAGAAAATCAGCAACTTGCCCGATGCCAAGCCCGGCGGCGACGGCAGTTATTTCCTGCTCGGCATCATTCACCAGCAGCCGCACCTGGCGGGGCTGATAAATCTCACCATCGCGAAAAAACCAGGCCCAGGGCCGGCCGGTTGCTGCATCCAGCAAACTAATGTTCGGGTGCTGCCCAAAATCCGCCAATCCCTGCGGCGCACCATGAGTTTCAAGATACCCTGGGCTTGCCACCAGCCACAGCGCCACTTCGGACACTTGCACCGCGACAAAACTTTGGTCGCGCAATAATCCGGCGCGAATGCCCAAGTCAATTTGTTCATCCACCACATCGCTGTGTTGATCTGATAGCCGCACATCCAACCGGATCTGCGGCTGCATTGCGGCAAACTCCAGCAGCAAAGGGCTAAGCACCGGCTGAAACGCCGCTGGCGCGGCTAACCGCACCAGGCCCTGAACATCTTCCGAAGCCAACCTCGGACTGAATAACTTCTCCAGCTGCGTCAGCTGCTGTTGCCCATCGGTATAAAGTTGCTCACCAAATTGGGTCAGCCGCACTTGCCGAGTATTGCGGTGGAACAACATCTCGCCCGTCAGCTGTTCCAGTTGTTGGATGGCGCGGGTCACCGCCTGCGGCGACACCGCCAACTTCACCGCTGCCGCTTTAAAATTCCCCAATTCAGCCGCAGTGCAAAAAATCCGCAGCAGCTCTAATTTATTCAGTGCCATCGCCATTATTCCTATTTATGGAATTCTGAAGTGTTAATTATTCCATTCTAACCAATTCTGCGGCAGCGTAAGCTGTCTGTGTTGAAAATAATTTCCTAACCATTGGAGCACAGCGATGACGAACGCAATACAAACAAGCACAGCCCAAACCACCTCCATCGACGGTATTCAAGGCAAAGTGGTATTAATTACCGGCGCCAGCAGTGGCCTAGGCGAAAGCAGCGCCCGCTTATTAGCCCGTCGTGGTGCCCGTTTAGTGCTAGTGGCACGCCGTGAAGATCGGTTAGCTGCCTTAGTGAACGACATTCGCACCGCCGGTGGCGAAGCGGTTTATCAGGTGGCCGATGTCACCCGTGCCGCCGATTTAACTGCGGCAGTGCAGCTTGCGGTAGAAAGTTTTGGCCGGTTAGACGTGATTGTAAATAATGCGGGTTTGATGGCGATTGCACCGATGAGCGAGCGTCGTGTCGACGAATGGGACCGGATGATTGATATCAATATCAAAGGTGTATTGTACGGTATCGCCGCCGCCCTGCCGGTGTTTGAAGCGCAGCAAAGCGGCCACTTTATTAATATCTCATCTGTGGCCGGTGCCAAAGTATTCAGCCCGGGCGGCACTGTCTATAGCGGTACCAAATTTGCGGTGCGCGCAATTAGCGAAGGCCTGCGCCACGAAGTGGGCGGCAATATCCGCACCACCACCATTTTACCGGGTGCTGTTGAATCCGAGCTAAAACACGGCAGCGGCCACAGTGCCAGCGCTGAATTTGTGCAGGCGTTTTATCAACAAAATGAAATTCCAGCCGACGCCGTAGCCCGTGCTGTCGCCTATGCTATCGAACAACCGGCCAATGTCGATATCAATGAAATTGTGCTGCGCCCAACGGTACAAGAGTTTTAATCGGCCGCTTGCAGCGCGATGCCTTTGCCGGTTTTTTGGAACAACCACCGCCCGCCGGTGGTTTTTTTCGTCGGTAACCAAAGCGCAGCCGCCCCTCGGTTTGTGGCAGCGCTGACATCCATATCCGGTATCCATCCCATGCACACAATCGAAGCATCAACGCCAAGCTAAACCTCACACTTGATCTCAACCGGCCAGCTGGCTCACTTTGTCCAGCCAGCGTTCACGCTTTGCAGCATCGGCACTGATCACTGGGCCAAAATAATGCGTCGCTTGATTACGAATACCGACGAAATCGAGGATGGTTTGTTTAAGCTGATAGTGCAGCGGTTGGCCTTGCCACCAGCGATACCAAAATACCGGCGTGTCTAAGGTGAGCAACAACTCTGAAGTACGGCCGGTTAATAATTTGTCCGGTATCGTTTTACCCGGTTGATATTTAAAGGCAAAACCTGGCAGCAATACCCGGTCAAACAGGCCTTTTAGTTTCGCCGGCATTCCGCCCCACCACACTGGACACACCAATACAATATGCTGCGCCCATTGCAGTTGTTGCTGAAAATTGACTAAGTCTTGCTCCAGCGGCGGTGTTTGCTCATAACCTTGGTGCAGGTCCAGCTCAAAATGCAGCGTACTCAGATGCACCAATTGCACCTGCGATGTTTCGCGGGCTTTCGCGGCATAACGCTCGGCCATCGCTTGGCAAAAACTGCTCACTTTCGGATTGGCGTTGATCACTAATATTTTTTTCATCGGGCAGGCTCCAGCATTTAGATGCAGCCATGCTAAACCCTGCCCTTAGGGTGAGAGTCAAGCCTAGCATCAAGCCGCCGTTGCACAGCGCGCTTGTTCGCGGGCAAAACATTCGGCAATCAACTGCTGCGCCTGCGCTAAACGTAATTGTTCAGCGTGCAGCTCGCTGATTTGTTGTTGCAGCAAAATCGCCTTCTGCGCCAATAATTGCTGTAAGGCCTGCCAGTCGATGGTATGTTCTGAGCGTTGCAGTTGCTGTAATTCAGTCAACAGCACTCCGAGGCGCTGCGCTTCTTTAATCAACAATACAAACTCGACATGTGATTGGTCATACACCCGATAACTGCCAACCCGGCTGACTTTAAGTAATTTCATCGCCTCATACAGCCGAATCGCCCGCGGCGACGCCCCCGTTAAGCGCGACAGTTGTCCGATATACACCACGATACTCCTCAATATTGCTGTTGCAATAACCTAGTGTGCCCTAAACCGCGTCCGATCCGAACTCTTGACGCAACAGCGTGCGCCGCTTTTGCAGCGCCAGTTTGTTCATCAAGACGCTTTGACCAAAACCAACATTAACAATAAGATAGCCAGCACCTTCCCCTATAAATCGGATCCACCATGAAAATTGCTTTAATCGTACTTGTCATCGCTTGTGTGGTGTATTACTTCTACAACAATGCCAATAACCAAAAAATAGCGGCGCTTAATCATCAACAAGGAAGCGCCTTTCTCAGTGAAAACGCCACCAAAGAAGGGGTTAAAAGTACCGCCAGCGGCCTGCAATATATAGTGTTACAAGCCGGCAGTGGCGAGCGTCATCCAGCAGCGACCGACACGGTGCGGGTGCATTACCACGGCACATTAATTGACGGCACCGTGTTTGATTCTTCGGTAGAGCGCGGCGAAACCATCAGCTTTCCGCTCAACCGGGTGATTCCGGGTTGGACCGAAGGTGTGCAATTGATGAAAGTCGGCGACAAATTTCGTTTTTTCATCCCGTCAGGCCTCGCTTATGGCGATCGCAACACCGGTAAAATTAGCGGCGGTTCGGTATTAATTTTTGACGTGGAATTATTTGAAATTCAATAATGGGGTGTCGGCGGATGGCAAAAGTTAACACCGCCGCCGTGACCTTTGCATTAGAAATACTGTTACTTCGTGACGCCACATAAAAAGGATTTTTATGAAATTCACCCGCTATTTATGGTCATCACTGCTGCTGGTGAGCATATCAACAGCCGCCAAGCCGGTGCTGCCTGAAGCGTTCCAAGGCCGCTGGAACACCACTTGTCAGCGGGTTGATGATGTCGATTTTATGGATATGTCGGACCAAGTATTTAGCTATTGGGAAGAAGTCTGTGACGTCAAAGCCAACGAGGTAACAAGCCCGACCGAAATTTCTGTGCATCTGCATTGCCGTCAAAACGACGGCGCTGAATTTGAAACTAAACCCCGCTATAAAATCGTTAATAAACAACTGGTCATCACCAACGCCAATGCTCCGAGTTTTAGCAGGATCCGTTGCCACGAATAGTGACGGTACGCTGGTGGCCAATCGGCTCAGCTTAAAAATATAAAATGCCGAAAAAACAAAGGAAAATACCGGAAAAAGATAGCAATTTTGCGACGATATCCGTAATGTTTTGCTGTTCTTATGATGTCAGGATGACCCGATGCCCGTTAGATTACTCCTCAGCATGCTGGCCGCAGCAATCCTGTTTTTATTGTTAGCCTTCACCAGCGATTTACGGCCTGGCACTTGGATAAAAATGGACGTTCGCCAAGTCCAAACCCCGGCTTATCTGGTCGGCGAAAATGCCACCCAATGCTTGCACAGCGCAGAGTTGTTAATCATCGACCATAGTCTGGCGCCCAACCGGGTGCTGCGTTTACAAGCGGCGCTGGAACAACTGCACAATAGAGCAGAAGACCCATTCTGGCAGCGAAAGTTGGATGTCTTTGCGCCAAAAGCCATTTGGTTGAACCCAACCGACTTTTCGATTGGCACTGCCGACAACGGCGTCAAGGTCGATCGCAGAGTGCGTCGTATTGAAGTGAAATACCCCGCTGAGTCCGATCAAATCAGCCTGAAATTGATCTACGATTTTCAGGTTTCTGACGCTGGGCAAGTCGTTGTCAGCGCCAAAAATTCCCGCAACAACTTAACCACCCCGATACCGGTAGCACTTTTACAGAACGATCAGCAACCGGCAGAAGAATTTATCATACCGGTGATTTCCGACTGCGTCGCAAATGCGCTTCCTAGGCTCAGACCCGACTTACAATGGCAACTCGGGCCGGTTGAAGGGAAAAAATACTGCTTGTTGCAAGGGCGTCGCGGCGACAAACCGCTGATGAACTTCGAGCGCCCTTGCCCAAAAGACGGTCGTTGAATGCTATTTGTCAGCATTGCCTCGTTCGGTTGGCTAGCGCACAATCAGGCCGCAACTAAAACGGTATCATGCCGGCAGTGAGCTGTTCTAGCATCAATGCACGCCGTGGCAGCTGTAGGTTTTGCCAGCGCCGGCACAAATTCTGCCGTAAGATTAGCTATATCTTATTTGCCATAGGACATTCCCATGATTGCACTCATTCACCATCTTCCAGAATCGATCTGCGGTTTCATCGCGACCGGCCAGGTCAGCGCCAGTGACTACGAAACGGTGTTAATTCCAGCAATCGAAGCCAGGTTACAACAAACCGATAAAATTCGTATTCTCTACCATTTAGCGCCCAGCTTCAGCGGTTTTACCAGTGGCGCTATGTGGGACGACGCCAAAGTAGGTTTCGCTCATCTCACTGCTTGGGAAAAAATAGCTATCGTCACCGACGAAGCGTGGCTCAAAACCGCCATTGGTTTTCTCAAGTTTGCTATCCCCTGCCCAATGAAGGTCTTTGCCAACGCCCATTACGATGAAGCCATTACCTGGCTGATCAGCTAAGGGTTGTGATACACCATGTGCCGGCCAAAAGCTGCGCCAACAGCTGCTGTGGCTCGGGTTGAGCAAGGGGCGAATTTGCAGCAGTGGTAGGTCATTGCATCGCGCTGAGCAATCGACTACTCTGCCAAGGCGATACACTCTGCACAGTCGTCGGTTTAAATCTTATTTTGAAACGATCATCTCTCTTAAAAACAACGTATTGAAGGGTCTAAAAATGATGAATAAATATTTAAAAACCAGTATTGCTTGCTCGATGTTGCTGTTGGTTGCAGGTTCAGCCATGGCCGATGTGTATAGCTCTGATCAAGTGATTGCGAACCAGCAATTTAACTACAACAAGCAACAAGTGTTGTCTTTTGTCGGCGATGCCGCAGTACAAAACAAACTGATTGAATTAGGTGTCAGCCCGGCAGATGCGCAGCTGCGGATTGCCAACATGACCCAAGACGAGCTAAACGCATTAAACACCCAACTGAACGAGATGCCAGCAGGCGGTATTATCGGTACCATCGTCACGGTGTTAGTAGTGGTGGCAGTGCTGGATTTGATGGGTATTACCGACGTTTACCCTTTTATTCGCCCTATTTAAGCCTAATGTTCAGCCGTTTTTTATTACAGACCTGCTGTTTGGCAGGTCTGTTGCTGCTTCTGGCAGGCTGCCAAACTCCCCCGCAAACTCAACAACTATTGGCAACACCGCCGCATATCGCCAAGCAACACCTTATTGCCAAAGTGCCGTTTTATCCACAACAACAATATTTTTGCGGCCCGACCACGCTGTCAGAAGTCGCGGCTTTTTATGGGCTAAACCGCAGCCCAGAGAGCATAGCGCCAGCCACTTTTATCCCGAATTTAGCGGGCACGCTGCAAATTGAAATGACCGCCGCCACCCGGCAACTGGGTTTGCTGGCCTACGCCGAGCGCAGCAGCATGCAGCAGTTATTGCGTTTGGTGGCCGAGAATATTCCGGTGATTGTGCTGCAAAACAATTCCATTGGCTGGTTACCACAATGGCACTATGCGGTGGTGATTGGCTACGACCTTGGTAGCGGCGAAGTGATTTTGCACAGCGGCATCACCCAAGCCCATCGGCTGAACTTTGCCACCTTCGAGCGCACCTGGCAGCGTGGCAATTATTGGCTGCTCGCCATGCTACCACCCGATAAAAGCAGCACGCAGCTCGAGCCTTTTGTCTACACCAAAGCCAGCCAGGATTTGCTGAACACCCAACAAAGCGCCAGCGGCCTAACGGCGCTAAAAACCGCCACAAAACAATGGCCAGACTATTGGCTGCCCTACTTTTTGCTCGGCAATTATTATTACAATACCCAACCGCAAACCGCTGCCCACTGGTTCGCCCAAGGCCAACCCTATGCAAAGCAACAAGTGCCATTTCTTAACAATCACGCCATGCTGCAAAGCCAACTAGGCTGCCACGCCAAGGCCAATACGCTGATTCAAGCCGCGCTGCAACTAGCGCCAAATGACAGCAAGCTGCGCGATAGCCAGCTGCAAATTCAGACTGCGGCTTCGGCGAAAACCGCTTCCGTCACACCGGCGTCAATCACAGAGGCGCAATGTCAGCTGGAAACAGCGCTACACAAGTAACACCAACGCCGCTCCTAATCTTTGCGGTGCACAGCTGCTAGAAACACGCGGTGTGGGTAGGTACGGCGGATCGGTTTTAGCCTGAAACAGCGCTTAAACGACTCCCCTAAAAAAGAACCAATAGCGCAAGTGTGGCGTTTTCCTTTCCAATATTTAACGGCAAAAAGCAAGACGCGACCCTATCG
>JBBKWN010000064.1:0-17063 GCA_037968955.1 Rheinheimera sp.
GGTCTGGGCCCATTGAAAAGACATCAATCCGGCTCATTTCGCCAGGGCTTGCCAGTTGATACTCGCCACCCCACGGATCTTTTGGCAACCGTTTGATAAATCCACCTTCCGGAAATGAACGTGGCACCGGCTCACTGGTGGCTTGGGTCACTAACGCCTGCAGACCTTGTTCCGTGGTCGGATAAAAACCATTGTTCAGCTTGTACAAATCCAGACCATTTTCTAACTGCTGAATATCAACCACCACTTTTTGGCGATCGGCTTGGTCTTTGTTCCCCATCAGGTTAGGCACCACCATACTGGCGATAATGCCCAAAATCACGATGACCACCATCACTTCTAACAGAGTGAAACCACGTTGTTGTCGCATCTTGCTAACCTCCTCCTACTAAATTATTTAACGCCAGAATTGGCTGTAAAATTGCCATCACAATAAACAACACCATGCCGGCCATTACTGAGACCAACAAAGGTTCAAATACTTTTAATGATACGGTGACCAAAGTTTCGAATTCGCGATCTTGCGTATTGGCAGCGCGTTCTAGCATGCCATCAAGTTGGCCACTTTTTTCGCCGCTGGCAATCATATGCAACATCATCGGTGGGAACAGCTTGGTTTGATCCAGCGCGTTGCGCAGCGACGAGCCTTCCCGTACCCGCAAAGTAGCCTCGGCAATGGCTTGGCGCATATAGGTATTATCCAGCACATCGGCGCTGATCCGCATCGCTTCGAGCAGCGGTACAGCACTGGCATTTAAAATACTCAGCGTGCGAGCAAACCTTGCGGTATTAAGCCCACGACTGACTTTGCCAAGGATGCCGGCCCTGAGTAGTAACCGGTCGTACTTCAACCGGTAAGCCGGTTGGCGCAAGGCGCGCTTTAACGCGACCACCGCCAGCAATATGGCCGCCAGTAAAAAAATGCCGTAATCACGCAAAAACTCACTGGCGGCTATTAAAAACAACGTTGCGCCGGGTAAGTTTTGCCCCATATGTTCAAATTGCTCGACAATCTTTGGCACCACTGCCGTCAATAAAATACTGATCACCGCAAAGGCAAAGAAGGTCAGAATGGCCGGATATAACAAGGCCTGCATAATTTGGCTACGCATGTGCTGGCGCTGTTCGGTGTAATCCGCCAGCCGGTTCAGCACCGCATCCAAGTGGCCAGATTTTTCACCCGCCGCCACCATTGAACGAAATAGGTGGTCAAATACATACGGATATTCCGCCAGACCTTCGGCCAAACTGTACCCTTCCACCACTTTGGAGCGCACGCCCATCATCATGCTTTGGAGCCGGGGTTTTTCGCATTGCTCGGCCACTGCCTGCAGCGCATTTTCAATCGGCAGTGCCGCTTCAACCAAGGTGGCGATCTGGCGGGTGATCAGGGCTAAGTCGCTGGCGCTGATGCCACTTTGAAACCATTTTTTACCACTGGCGAGCATTTTTTCTTGCTGGGAAGCGAGCTCTAAACTTAACGGCGTCAGTTTTTGCTCACGTAACAATTGTCGGGCATGGCGGGCGTTATCCGCTTCCAAGACACCTTTACTTTTACGGCCTTTATTATCCAGCGCCTGATATTCAAATGCTGCCACTATGCATCCTCTCGTGTCACCCGCAGCACTTCTTCCAGCGTAGTGACGCCAGCCAGCACTTTGGAGAAACCGTCCTGGCGAATGCTTGGGCTTTGGCTTCGAATGTATTTTTCAATCGCTTGCTCACCTTTGCCATTGTGGATCAATTCACGGCAATGCTCGTCCACTACAATCAATTCATGAATGCCGGTTCGGCCACGATAGCCGGTGTGATTGCAATGCTCACAACCCACAGCGCGGTAGATCAGCTGGCCTTCTTTTTTGGTGGTGCCGAGGAAATTGCGCTCTTCTTTATCCGGCTCGTGTGCTTGTTTGCAATGGAGACATAAGGTGCGGACCAAGCGCTGCGCCAGAACACCCAGTAAGCTGGACGATAATAAAAATGGCTCCACCCCCATATCTTCTAGCCGGGTAATGGCGCCAGAGGCGGTATTGGTGTGCAAGGTGCTAAGCACCAAGTGACCGGTCAAACTGGCCTGAACTGCAATTTGCGCCGTTTCTAAATCACGAATTTCACCGACCATCACCACATCCGGGTCTTGGCGTAAAATCGCGCGCAGACCACGGGCAAAGGTCATATTTACTTTGGTATTGACCTGAGTTTGACCCACGCCTTCCAGCTCGTATTCAATCGGATCTTCGACGGTGAGAATATTGCGATCTTTGGTGTTGATGTCGGTGAGGCCAGCATACAACGTGGTCGACTTCCCTGAACCCGTTGGGCCGGTAACCAGAATAATACCGTGTGGTTTGAGAATTTGCCGTGCGAACTGCTCTTGCACCGCCGGTGTCATGCCTAAGTCGGCGAGGTTCAGATGGGAATTATTTTTGTCCAATAACCGCATCACTACCCGTTCGCCATGGCTCGATGGCATGGTCGACACCCGCACATCTACCGCCCGACCGGCAATCCGCAGACTGATCCGGCCATCTTGCGGGACCCGTTTTTCGGCGATATCCAGTTTCGCCATGACTTTAATCCGCGATACCAGCAAGCTAGAAAGTTTGCGGTTTGGCCGTAGCATTTCGCGCAAAATTCCGTCGATGCGAAAACGCACCACCAGCGCCTTTTCAAACGTTTCCACGTGAATATCGGACGCACCGAGCTTAATCGCTTCACCGAGCATGGCGTTAATCAGCTTGATGATCGGCGCGTCGTCTTCGTTTTCGAGTAAATCTTCAGTTTCCGGAATTTCATCGGCCAAGGAGGCTAAATTCACCTCGTTGCCAATGTCTTCCATAATTTGTTGTGCTTCACTCGAATCACGCTGATAAGCAGCTTCCAGCATGGCTTCAAATTCGACGGCGCTGAGCTTTTGCACCGCAAAAGGTTGTGCCAGCACTCGACGCACTTCCAACAGCGCTGCAGCATTGGTATTGGGATTAATCAGTAACTGCCAGCTGTCAGCGACATGCTGCAATAACACGCCATGGCGTTTGGCAAAACCAAACGGCAACCGCACCCGCGCGCTGACTTGAGCAGACGAATTTGCCGCAGGCGCCAACTCAGGGCTCAGCAGAGCAGTCTCCAGTTCCAAGCCAGCCATTTAGCGCTGTTCCTGCTCGTATTGTTTGACCGGTTCCATTTCATCTAGCTTTTTCTGAATTTCCGGTGGCAATTGACGTTCCTGCCCCCACACTGGCATCACGGGTTTGTCCGTCGCTGGCATTAATTTAATGCCGTTATCTTGTTCGGTCAGTTGCTGCGCGCGCATATAGTTGTATTTGCGCTGGCTGACTTCGTTCATCACCCCGCCTTCGCGCATAATGGTCGGACGGATAAACACCATCAGATTGCGCTTGCGCTTGGTGGTACTGGTGGAGCGAAACAACTGGCCAAGAATAGGAATATCGCCGAGCAGTGGCACTTTTGATTCGCTTTCTTGCACGTCTTCATCAATCAGACCGCCCAATACCACGGTGGCGCCATCTTCGGCCATGACGGTGGTTTTAATTTCACGTTTACTGATGATTGGGTTGCCTTCAATTTCACCGGCGCGGCCCGATACTTCCTGTTCAATGGTCAATTTCACCGCATTGCCTTCATTAATTTGCGGCGTGACTTTTAATTTAATACCAATTTCCTGCCGGTCCAGCGTGGTGAACGGGTTATTACCACCCTGACCTGGACTGGTGGTGGTTTTAATCGGAATTTCTTCACCGACGATAAAATACGATTCTTGGTTATCCAGTGTGGTTAAGTGCGGCGTGGCCAGAATATTGGAGTTACTGTCGCTGGCGACTGCTTGGAGAATGGCGCCCCAGTCGTTTTTGACAATACCGAGCATGGCACCATTTACCCCAGCAAGTGCTTGAGCAATGGTGCTGTAATCTGGTTCTTGATCCGGAGTTTTAGTGGTGGTTTTGGTGCCATCTGAGGCAACAACCACGGTTTCAGTACCTTTTTGAGTCCGACCAATGGCCGCGGCACCACCGGCAACCGTTGAAATAGGTAATCCTGAGTTCGTAAACTGCTGCATGCCACCCGTTTCGCTAATCCACTGTACGCCTAAGTTAATCCCCGCAGTTTCACCCACTTCGACAATAATGGCTTCGACCAGCACCTGCGCCCGGCGCACATCAATTTGCCGGATCACGTCTTCTAAGCTTCGGATCATATCTGGCTGTGCAGTCACAATAATCGAATTGCTCTCGGCATGGCTTTCAATACTGACATCACTACGACCACCAGTGCTGCGCCCTTGCGCCGCAACTTGACCTTGAGCTGGCGCCGCTTGCGCTGCCACCATTGAGTTACTGACGCCTTGCAGCACTTTGACTAAATCTTCCGCCTTGGCGTATTTCAGGTAATAAACTCGGGTATTGCCTTGATTTTCCTGCTGAGCATCTAGCCGTTTAACAATTTCTGCCACCCGCTGCCGCGCTTGTAATTCACCGGATACAATCACGCTATTGGTGCGCTCATCGGCAACATTTTTGGGGATTAAAAACTCTGGCTGGTCGCCTTGCCCTTGTTTTTTATAAATATTATCTAAAATCCGCACCACCTCGCCGGCAGACGCAAAGCTCAGCTTGATGATTTCAATGTCCTGATTACCGGCTTTATCCACCCGCTGGATAATATCAACCAGCCGATTAACCACTTCAGCCTGGCCGGTCATCATGATGACGTTCGATGGGTCGTAGTTGACAACATGACCGCCACCCGCCTGATCGGTAAATTGGCGTAGCAACGGCGCCAATTCGCGCACTGAGACGTTTTTCACTTGCACCACGCGGGTGACCATTTCGTCGCCGATACCGCCACTGGTGTCACCCACGACCGGAATATTCGACATTTTGGCGTCTTTTTGCCGAACGACTTTTAGCACACCACTTTTCATTTCAACCACCGAGAAGTCATAGACTTCTAACACGTTGAGGAAAAATTGGTAATACTGCGCTTCGTTGAGCATTTCATAACTACGCACATTAATTCGGCCCCGCACTTGCGGGTCGACAATGATGGTTTTGTTCAGGTTTTTGCCGACGATATTGATAAATTCGTTGATTTCGGTGCCTTTGAAATTTGGTTGATATTCAACTGCTGCCGTGAAAAAACTTAGGAGCACTAAGGCGCCTGCGCCCAACCAGGACCAAGTGGCCGGGCGACGGATTGACTTTAAATTCATTGAGTGCGAACCATTATTAGCTGATTATTGTTGTGACAGACTAAATAAAACATCTTTAATCTCACCGTCACGTTCCACTTTGATTGAGGCTTGTTTTGCCTCACGTAATTCATTGATGATGCCGTACGCCTGCTGCATATCGTTCAGCCGCACGCCATTAATTTCGATCGCCACGTCATTGGGCATTAAGCCCATCCGCGCGAATAATTCAGGATCTTTGCCCGGCAACAAGGCATAGCCGTACATTTGGCCATTGCGATGACGGGGTGTGACCCGCACATAATCAAAAAACTTGGCCGGCTCCGACAACATTTCTTGTCGGACAACATTAAGATCAGATTGTGCGGGGCTATCGGCCTGCAGCTGCGGCGCCATAGACACTTCTTGTAACCCTTCACCAATCGCGGCATTGTCGTTACTTAATTGCTGATATTCCAAGCCATCCAACATCAAAGTCTCAAAGCGGCCACTCACTTGCAACAGCACGCGATCTTCTAGCACTTGCTTGAGACTGGCATTGGTGCCTTCTATTTGTTCATCAACCGCGTACACCTGCTCCACACCGTTGCTTTCAACAATAGCCGTGCCCTGCTCTGGTTGATTTTTGGTGGCAACCACGCCGGTCAGTTTTAAATTGAGATTGGTTTTTGGCGCTTCAGTCACCACCACCGCCGGTGCTGGCGTCGCAGATTTTTCTTCGTATTGGCCGAATAAATGCGCCGCTAACAACGAATCCAGCGAAGGCGTGCCCGATGCTTGGGCTGGCGGTAATGTATCAAGCTGAATTTGTGACGTGGCGTCTGGTGTGGGAAAGATTAACCATGTCAGCCGTGCGCCGAGCCACGCCAACAACAACACCAGCACCACGCAAAAGAGTCGGTTCAATTGATGCGGCGGCACTTGCTTTGCAAAGCGTGTCGCCAGTGTCATCCAGTCAATTTGATTTAAAGTGGGCAAATTCATTATTTCTAATTCTAATCTCGTTCAAATTCAATCTTACTCAGTTGCATCCCTATCAACAAGGGCGCGCTCGGAATTTACTAAAAAATAACAACTCATACCCTGCAACGCTTCGGCATAAACTTGTCCAAAGCCATGACAAAACCAACCGCCAGCAATGGAGGCAGACTACGCTTTATGCTATGGTCGCGCCAGCTATTTACGGGGATTATTGATGTCAAACTCAACCGCAAAGCCGAACGATACCACAGCCATATTACGATTAGATAAATGGTTGTGGGCTTGTCGCTTTTATAAAACGCGAAGCCTGGCAAAAGACATGATTGATGGTGGAAAAGTTCAGTATAATGGCCAGCGTTGTAAAGCTAGCCGTAATGTCGAACTCGGCGCCACGATTAAATTTACCCAAGGCACTGACGAGCGAACCGTGCTCGTGAAAGGGTTATCCGAACATCGACGCGCAGCGCCACTTGCGCAGCAACTCTATGAAGAGACAGCTGAAAGTATCACATTACGCGCCGAACGCGCTGAACTTCGCAAAATGAATTTGTTGTTTGCGCCGCATCCGGAGCGTAAACCTGACAAAAAAATGCGGCGACAACTGTTACTGCTAAAATCGCAACAATGAGGGTGTTATGAGTCAGTCTGATCAACTGGTACGATTTTTATTCGGTGAAAAAGATGTCCGCGGCGAAGTAGTGAAGGTGGCGCAAAGCCTCGATTTAATGCTGCAAAACCATCAATACGCCCTGCCGGTGAAACGACTATTGGCAGAATTAGTCGCTGCCACGAGTTTATTAACTGCCACCTTAAAGTTTGAAGGCAACATTGCCGTGCAGGTGCAAGGGGATGGGCCGGTCAAATTTGCCGCCGTCAACGGCAATAACCACCAGCAATTTCGCGGTGTAGTGCGGATGCAAAGGGAAATTCAAGGCGATAGTTTTATCGATTTAGTCGGCGAAGGTTTTTTACTGGTCACGGTCACCCCAGAGCAAGGCGAACGGTATCAAGGGGTGATCCCGATTACAGGCACTAGCCTGGCAGACACCTTAGAGGCGTACTTTAATCAGTCAGAACAATTACCGACGCGTATTTATTTACACACAGATATTCAAACCGACCATAACAAAGCCGCCGGTATGTTGTTGCAAGTGTTGCCAGTGGACCAGGATCAAGCAAAAACCGATTTTGCCGACATCGTGACGTTCGCAGACACCATTACTGCGGCTGAATTACTGCAACTCTCGGTAGAAGACATGCTATTTCGGTTGTTTCACCAAGAAGTGGTGGAGCTATTCCCAGCCCAAGCTGTGGAGTTTGTCTGTGGTTGTTCACGAGATAAATGCGAAGCCGCAATTATTAGCCTTGGCCAAGTAGCGATTGAAGAGCACATTGCCGAAGGTAAGCTCGAAATTTGCTGCGAGTACTGCAATACCACCTACCACTTTGATGCGCCTGCATTAATTCAACTGGCAAAAAATTTCTAATTCATCAGCCGGTCTGGCCACAAACCTGCCACCACCGATGAAAGTCCAACGAGGATGACGCAAGCAACGGCTTTGTTTGCGTCATCCTCCCCACTACCGTAACTACCCTTTATACAAGCCGGTATCAAGCAACCCGAGCATCGTCATCCCCTATCCGTTTAAACCCAGATTCGCCTAAATCCCCCTGCCAATCTTGCTCCATTTTTACGGAATCATCCGCTTTGGTTTACAGTAAAGCCTCGAACGCACGCTACCAATGTTTAACAAATGCTTGAATAATTGCCGACATGTGTAATATAACGTCAGGGTTATCTATTGATGTTGATTGCGCGATATTGATGGATAAAGCAATCAGGACTCTCGATAAATACCTCTTATAAAATCCAGGAAACCTTCCAATGATGAACTATAAATTTACGAAAACATTGCTGACAGTAGCGGTCTCCGCTGCCTTGTCAGGCGCCGCTTTTGCGAATGCTCCACAAATTATCTCAGGCGAGCCAGAGCGCTCTGGTCAGCTGCAATTTGATACCTCGGTCAAAAATAAAACCGTGCAGCAAGAATTTCCGCATTACTTTATTGTGCAGCTAGAAAGCGCACCGTTAGGAACCATCAGTGCCGCCATGTCTGAGTCTGGCGAGTCTGGCAATAAACTGAATTTGTCTTCTGATGCCGCAGTGAAACACAACGACGTACTGGCTGCCGAACGCGCTGCTTTTGCCAATACCCTAGCCGCCGCCTTACCTGCTGCAGAAATCAACCGCCATTACGACACCGTATTTAACGGCGTGGTCGTCACCGCCAAAGACGATGTGTTTGAGCAATTAAAATCGCTTGAAGGTGTCGCTGCGGTTTTCCGTGAAGAAATGTATTACGAACAAATGGATGCTTCGCTGGATTTAATTAAAGCGAAACAAGTGTGGGAGCAACTGGGTGGCAATATGAACGCTGGTAAAGGCGTGAAAGTTGCGATCATCGACGGCGGTATTCGTCCAGAAAACCCCATGTTTGCCGACGCAGGATTTTCCGCGCCAGCTTCGCGCCCAAGCACCGACTATTGTGCAACGGTAGAACCGGCATTTTGTAACAACAAACTGATCGCAGCCCGTTTCAGTACTCCAACATTCGCGACCGTGCCGCAAGAATATATGAGCCCGCTGGGCAATGGCGGTCATGGCACGCACGTTGCTGGTACTGCAGTAGGCGTACCGACCACCATTAAATTTAATGGCTCAACCGCAGTTATCCCTAAAGGCGCTGACGGTAAACCTATCACGGATGGTTTTACTGACGTCACAGTTTCTGGTGTTGCACCTGGCGCCTATTTGATGGCTTATAAAGCGTTATATCAGGTATTTCGTGCTGATGGTTCAGTCACGGGTAGCGGCTCCAACGTGATGCTGTTAGAAGCACTTGACTGGGCTGTGAAAGATGGTGCCGATGTTATCAATAACTCTTGGGGTGGCGGCGCTGGTGGCGATCCTGCAGGCAGTGTTTATCGCCAAGCCTTTAAAACAGCGGAAGATGCCGGTGTTGTGGTCGTGACCGCAGCGGGTAATGATGGCCCAGGCGCTCAGACCATTGGCTGTCCGAGCTGTATTGAAAGCGGAATTAGTGTTGCCAGCACCACGCATGGTCGTTTTTTTGCTAACTCAGTTACTTTTGGCTCTGAAGCACCGATGCTGGCCGTTACCGGCTCTGTGTTTGGCACCACTTTAACCAAAGATGTCACAGCGCCCGTCATCAATGCTGCGGTTGCAGCACCGACCAATGCGCTCGCTTGTAATGCGTTTCCAGCGGATACCTTTAAAGACAGCATTGCGCTGATTTCGCGCGGCACTTGTGCATTTAGCGCCAAAATTAATAACGCGCAAGCGGCCGGTGCTAAAGGCGTCATCATTATCCAAAACAATGATGGCCAACCAACGTCCATGTCTAACCCAGATGTGACTATCCCATCAGTGATGATAACCAAAGCGGACGCCGCTAAAATTGCTACCGCCTTAGTCGGTTCACCAGGCAAAGCGGCCACCATCAGTCGTTTTGGCAGCCGTTTGTTATCGGCGCAATTTACTGACAACATGAGTGATTTCTCATCTCGTGGTCCGGATGGCGACAACAATATTTTAAAACCGGATATGGGTGCGCCGGGTAGCAGCATTCTGTCTGCGACATCCCCAGACGCATTTGCCGATAAGAGCACTTATCAGTTGATGAGCGGTACTTCAATGGCCTCACCCCACGTCGCCGGTGCGGCAGCGGTGATGCAACAGCTATTCCCGAAATGGACTGCTGTTGAAATTAAAACTGCGCTGACGTCTACCTCCGTCAATGGCCTGAAAAAAGAAGATTCAATTTCTGCGACCACGCCATTTGATCTTGGCGCGGGTCGATTAGATTTGTCTCGGGCAATCAAAGCCGCGGCAACTTTTGACAAACCGTCCTTTGCCCAGAATCCTTGTGTAATTACCTGCTCGTTCACTCGCACTATCCGCAACATGTCGGATAAAGAAGTGACTTGGACCGGTGCTTTAAGTTTCACCGATGCCAATACTAAAGGCAGTTTAAGCAAAACTTCGGTCACGCTAAAACCCTATGGCACCGCGGGCGATTCAGCTGAATTTATGTTGACGGTAGATGGCACCATGGCAACTTATGGTAGCTGGGCCTTTGGTAATGTCTTGTGGACATCATCGGTAGCCGGTGTGCCAACGGCAACCATGCCTATTGCTGTCCGTGTCGCCAATACCGCTGACTCGAGTACCTTAGCGACCTCCTCGTCCACTGTGATGAAATCAGGCGAACCCACTCAGGTCACTTCGTCATTTGGCAACAAAACGTTTGATTCTCAAGTAACAATGACGATGACCGCACCAGCCGGCACCAAGCTGGTGGCAGATTCAACCTCTTCAACGGTCACCAATGCCACTCAGTTCTTATTGGATGGTAACGCCAAACTAGGTCGGATCAGCTGGACCGGTACCACCAAAAAACCAGTAGTAGGTTTAGCTGCAGGCACTTTTGCCGGTTTTAATCTGAAAGATAACGGTATCGCCGCAGCAACTTGTTCTGGTGAATGTGACGACAACGTCATCAGTTACAACCTGCCAACACTGCCGATTACGTTTAATGGCGCGACCTATACTCGCGTGCATGTATCAAGTAATGGCTTTTTGCAACTAAGTAACAGCGCAACTGCACCAGCAGCCTCTGCGAACAACTTCAAATTACCAAGCGCCACGGCAGCAGCCAATATTTTGGCGCCGTTTTGGACTGACTTAGATTTGGCTGGTGGCAATGCAGGTGGCGGCACTATGCATGCTGGTACTGTCACTTCTGACGGCCGCGTCTACTTGGTGATTGAATGGAACAATGCACAGGTTTATGACGATTCAAATAACAACTACACCTTCCAAGTTTGGATGGCAACCAATGGTGCTGAAGATATTTTCTTCAACTATGGCACCCTTGGCGCAACTCCAGCAGCTTTAACTGTCGGCGTGCAAGATATTTCGCGCTCGTTAGGGACTTCCCGTTACTTTGCTACCGCAGGCGCTGCTAGTACCGGCTCTGCACCTTCTGCCAATAGTGGCATTAAAGTCGCCACACTTCCTGGTGGCCAAGTGAGCATCAAATATGCACTCGAAAACACCGGTGCACTTGAGCTGGGTACCAAAGACAGTATCAGCGTCAATGAAGATAGCGTCTCTGCTGCAACTGACGTATTAAGCAACGAGAAAACCTCTTTCAACAAAATCATCAATGTTGAAGTGAGCAGTGGCACTGAGAAATTAAAAGCAGTGAACAAAGCCGCTGTGGGCGCAAACGGCGCGCTAAGTAAAGTTGCTATCGTCACGCAAGCGGCGAACGGTGTGGCAAAAGTTGAAGCTAACAAAGTCATCTATACGCCAAAAGCTGACTTCAACGGCAAAGATAGCTTTACTTACACCGCAGAAGACACCACTGGTGCGAAATTGGTACCAACGACGGTTGAAGTAACGGTTGCACCAGTTAACGATGCACCAACAGTCGCGGGCGGCACGTTCAGCGCCAACGAAGGTGCTTCGGTGGCGCTAAATGCCAACGGCGCCGATATTGATGGTGACACGCTGACGTATACTTGGACGCAAAAATCAGGTCCAGCCATCGCCATTACTGCGACCACAGGTACAGTGACAGTGACGGCACCAAGCGTGGATGCAAATACCGCAGCCGTGTTTGAAGTAATTGCCAATGACGGTAAACTATCGTCTGCTCGAGGCACCGTGACGCTGAACATCGTAGATGTACCAGCGCCAGTTCAGCCTGTTAAGAAAAAATCAAGCGGTAGCTTTGGTTGGATGGCACTGTTGTTGTTACCAGTGGCGGTATTGCGTCGTCGTAAACAGTCTTAATAGGTCCAAAAGTCGCGGTCAATTGGCAGCGACCTGATCAGAATGTCTGATCATCTATCAAACCCGTGCTCTGGCACGGGTTTTCTTTTTGGATTTCTGGCAACGCGGTATCTGGTCATCAACCAGACTGTTTTCGTAAGTCGCCCTGTAACAATTATCTGCAACAACCAAATAAAATCGAGTCAACAGCATAAAAATGTGAATTTATATGCACATTCGCCTCATAATTGCTTGTCTGACCACATTCCTAGTCGCATCCGGCAAACTTTCTGTCGCCGAAACTGTTGAGTTACAGTAGAATACGGTGAAAACATCTACTACCTACAACACCCACTCTGTCCCCAAGGAGTCAGCTGATAATGACCGCTCAAACTATTCGTCACGTCGATTTAACCGTCGCCGATTTGGTAGAACACGCCATTCGCCGTCAGGAAGGAATTTTGGCCGATAACGGCGCATTAGTGGTCAAAACTGGTCATCGCACTGGTCGTTCACCGAAAGACCGCTATATCGTCAAAGAAGCAACCACTGAACAAGATATTCAGTGGGGCAATGTGAACCAACCGGTTTCAGCTGAAGTGTTTAATGCACTTTGGGACAAGGCCGCCACCCATCTGTCGAATGTTGAACATTTTGTGTCTCATTTAGAAGTGGGCGCCGATCCAGAACATTACCTGCCAGTTGTGGTGCAAACCGAAACTGCTTGGCAACATGTATTTGCCAAAAACTTGTTTATCACGCCTGCGCAGTGGAATGTCGCTGACAAAGCCGCCTGGCAAATCATTAACGTGCCTGGTTTTACCTGTGTGCCAGAACGGGATGGTACCCATTCCGATGGCACTGTGATGATCAACTTTGCTGATCGCAAGGTTTTATTGGCGGGTATGCGTTACGCTGGTGAAATGAAAAAAGCGATGTTCTCGGTACAAAACTTCCTGTTGCCAGCTAAAGGTGTATTACCAATGCACTGCTCGGCAAACGTCGGTGACGAAGGCGATGTGACATTATTCTTTGGTCTGTCTGGCACCGGTAAAACTACTTTGTCAGCCGATCCCAAACGCAACTTGATTGGCGATGACGAACATGGTTGGGCACCCAATAGCGTGTTTAACATTGAAGGCGGTTGTTACGCTAAATGTATCGACCTTTCGAAGAAAAATGAACCGGTGATTTGGGATGCCATCCGTTTTGGCACCATCCTAGAAAACGTGGTACTCGATGCCAACCGCACGCCAGATTATAAAGACGCCAGCCTGACACAAAATAGCCGCGCGGCTTATCCTTTAGCGCATGTGGAAAAACGCGTGCTCGCAAATCGTGCTGGTGAGCCTCGTGCTGTGGTATTCCTGACCTGTGATGTCAGTGGTGTATTACCACCGGTGTCAGTGTTATCGGAAGAAGCAGCTGCCTACCACTTCTTAAGTGGCTACACCGCTAAAGTGGGTTCTACTGAAATTGGTTCAACTTCAGCCATCGAATCGACATTCTCTACTTGCTTTGGGGCGCCATTTTTCCCGCGTCCAGCAGGCGTATACGCTGAATTGCTGATCAAACGCGTGCGCGAGTTCGGCAGCAAAGTGTACTTAGTCAACACCGGCTGGACCGGCGGCCCGCACAGTGTCGGCAAACGTTTCGACATTCCAACCACTCGTGCCATTATTGACGCTATCGTATCCGGTGAATTGGCAAAAGTGGCAACAACCCACCTGCCGCAGCTGAACCTGAACATTCCAGTGGCGATCCCTGGTGTTGACAGCACGCTGTTAAACCCACGTGATACTTGGGCAGATAAAGCGCAATATGATGAGTATGTCGCGAAATTAGCGGCAGAGTTTGCCAATAACTTCAAGAAATATGATGTTTCTGAAGCTATCCGCAACGCAGGTCCAAAAGCTTAATTAAATCGCTTCACTAAGCTGTTTAATGCTACAGCAAGTAATAAAAAAGCGCCTACCGGCGCTTTTTTATTACTTCATTGCAAGGCCGTAACAATAACGCCACGACTTGTGCTGAGGGTGCCGATAGAATTAACTGATCATTTTCCCGCGCGGTTTCAGCGGCAAATAAACCGTCGCCACTAACCCACCAAACGCATGATTGTGCAAAGTGATTTCCCCCTGATGCATATCAACAATTTTCTTAATAATCGCCAGACCTAAACCAGAGCCAGAACTACCGCGCGCAATATCACCTTGTGTAAAAGGCTCAAACATCTGTGCCATCTGCGCTTCCGGAATGCCAGGCCCGTGGTCGCGGATCTGCACATAAACCCGTTGGCTGCCTTTCTCGTAACCTGTACTCACCACAATTCGATCTTCAGAATATTTAAACGCGTTTTCCAGCAGGTTGGTGAGCACGCGTTTAAGCGCAATTCTTCGCAGCGGCACCAGCGGCAGATGGCTGGCAAGTTCGGTGACGATCTCACGCTGTTGCAGGCGTTCAGCGCTAATTTGCTCATTGACCAATAAATTTAAGTCTTCGTCAGTCAATAGTTCTTCTTTATGATGGCGAATATAGCTAATAAATTGATCGATAATCGCATTCATATCGTCAATATCGTTGGCAATCCCATCACGGATCCAATTGTCCGGTTCACTCATCATTTCACTGGCAAGCCGGATACGCGTTAATGGTGTACGCAAGTCGTGCGACACGCCAGCCATTAAGAGAGCTCGATCTTTTTCCAGCTGCTTAATGCCTTTGGCCATATGGTTAAAGGCTCGGGTTACCGCAATAATTTCACTGGAGCCGACTTCAGGTAAGGGTTCTGGAATATCGCCGCGCCCAACCTGCAATGCCGCCTGCTGCAACCCTTGCAACGGGCGGTTTAGTTGCCGTGCAAACCACCAACCGCCAGCCACACTTAGAAAACCAATCAACAAAATATAAATTTGCAAGGGCTTAAAGTCGGTGTCATTCAGACCACTCAGCGGAATACGTACCCAATAGTGCGGCGCTTGTGGTGGCCTAACCCAAAACACAAAACTCTGGCTTTGCTCAATCCGCACTTCCGCCTCGCCGCCAAGTTCACGCGACATTTCATCGGAAAAAGACTGGTAAAAAATGGCTTGTTGTAGACCCTGCGTGAGCGCCTGTGTCTCGTTGTAAACCTCAATGCCCGTTGCCTGCTGAAACCTTTTACTTAGCTGCTCTGACAACACGATGTCGTCATAACCAACATCGATAAATACCACCTTGATTTGCTTCGCTATCAAATGGTTGGTTTGCTGCAAAAAAGGCTGGATCACATAGACTGCCACCAGAAAGTACGATACCAACTGGTTAATTAACAGCAAGAAGCCAATCAAAAAAACAGTTTTGCCAAAGGCACTGCGGGGTAATACACGCATTTAACTGGCGACACCATCCGGTACAAACACATAACCCAGTCCCCACACGGTCTGGATATAGCGCGGATTTGTCGGATCATCTTCGATCATCCGCCGCAGCCTCGACACCTGCACATCTATACTACGCTCCATCGCTGAGTAATCGCGACCACGAGCCATATTCATCAGTTTATCGCGCGACAGCGGTTCACGCGCATGACTGACCAGCACTTTGAGTACGGCAAATTCACCACTGGTCAGCGGCATCAGCTGATCATCTTTTTTCATTTCACGCGTCGCCAAATTAAAGCTAAATGGGCCAAATTTGACCAGCGTTTCTTCTTGCGCTGGCGCCCCCGGTAACTCTTTTGATTTACGTCGCAACACCGCGCGGATCCGCGCCAACAATTCGCGAGGATTAAATGGTTTTGGTAGGTAATCATCTGCCCCCATTTCCAGACCGATGATCCGATCCACTTCATCACCTTTCGCGGTGAGCATAATGATCGGAATTTCATTCTCTTGCTGTCGCAGCTTACGACAAATCGACAAACCGTCTTCACCAGGCAACATCAAATCGAGCACTAACAAATGGAAATTTTCCCGTTCCATCAAGCGCGTCATTTGTTCAAAATTTGCCACACTGCGCACAATATAACCTTGCTCAACTAAATAACGCTCTAATAACGAGCGTAAACGCATGTCGTCGTCAACGACCAAAATTTTAGTGGTTTCTTGAGTTTGCATAAACTGCGACCCTGTAACAATTTTTATCACTATAAACCAAAAAGCCCCGACGGCGACATGTCGTCCAGGCTTTGTGTGTTACAAATCATGTCAAATTTTCTAGGGATCGCTCAGGGTCAACGACCTACAGATGACTTTTTGAAATCGTGCCTGTTGGCACAAGCACTAAGCACATCTGGCACTGCACTCTCGGTTTCAACAGGCGGTAAATAGCTCAAGACACAATTAAAATAGGCTTTTTTACGTGGTAGCATTAAATTATCACGATGCACTTTATCGCACGCCTGCCGCACTCGGATCACGACTTGCTCTAATTGCACCTTGGGTTGGTGCTCTAATAGACATTGGTAATAATCCTGCGCTTCATCCGCATGCACCAATGAACTGCCCATCACCCCGACCATCAACCAAGCTATGGACACAAATTTTTGCATCATTTCTCCCGCCGCTGCAGTCATATTTGAACCTACCTAGACCCTGAAATTAGCAAGTTCCTGTTAATTGCAGCTGAACAGCGAGCGGAAATAGTTAGGATGGTGACGGCAGCTGTTCACCAATTGCCGGATATTGAATATCAACAACCAGCCATTCCTTCGCACCCGTTGGCGTCTGCACAACAAAACTGTCGTCCACTTGTTTCTTCAGCAAGGCGCGAGCCATTGGTGCATCAATTGAGATGTAATCAGTACGTCCATAAATTTCATCAGGCCCGACAATCCGGAATTTCAGTACCTGACCGGCGTCATCTTCAATTTCGACCCAGGCGCCAAAAAACACCCGCCCAGCCTGCTGCGGCGAATAATCGACAATTTTCAAATCTTCTAAGCGTTTTCTTAAATATCTGATTCTGCTATCAATTTGCCTTAAAAAGCGCTTATTCATCGTGTAGTCTGCGTTTTCGGAACGGTCGCCTAAG
>JBBKWN010000065.1:0-16024 GCA_037968955.1 Rheinheimera sp.
GTTTTTAAATCTCGCCAATCTGGCAGAGCAACATCACACCATTAGTAAAGCTGGCCACAGTGCTATCGAAAAACCAGAGCCACTGGCCGAATTATTAACATTGCTCACCAGCAAAAATGTCGATGTCGCGCAAACCCGTCAAGCGGTCGCCGATTTATCGATTGAACTGGTGCTGACCGCGCATCCGACCGAAGTGACCCGCCGCACCTTAATCTACAAATTAACCGAGATTGCGGATTGCTTAGCGGAACTAGAGCAAGATTTAACGGCAAAACAGCGCGATAAAGTGGAGCTGCGCCTCAGTGATTTAATTACGCAGGCTTGGAATACCAATGAAATTCGCGAGCAGCGGCCAACACCGATTGACGAAGCAAAATCTGGTTTTGCCGTGATTGAAACGTCAATTTGGCGGGCGATCCCAGAGTTTATCCGCGAATTGGATAGCGCGCTTAAACCGGTGTTGGGGCACGGCTTAGCATTAGATGCAACACCGATTAAGTTCTCCAGCTGGATGGGCGGTGATCGTGATGGCAACCCGTTTGTGACGGCAAAAGTGACGCGGCAGGTGTTGTTGTTAAGTCGCTGGAAAGCGGCCGATTTATTTAATCGTGATCTGGAAGTGTTGGGCCATGAATTATCGATGAGCCCGGCCAACAGTGCGCTGCAAGCCGCCGCTGGTGGCGCCAGCGAGCCTTATCGCGAAGTATTAAAACAATTAAAAAATAAACTGGTCCAGACCCGCGATTGGCTGGGTGAAGCGCTCAAGCATGATCGCTTGCAAAAACCGGATGATTTGTTGTGGCACAAACAGCAGCTGCTTGATCCTTTGTTACTGTGTTATCAGTCGCTGCTCGACTGCAAAATGGATGTGATTGCCAACGGCCAGCTGCTAGACACCATCCGCCGCGCTTATGCCTTTGGTTTAACCTTGTTAAAACTAGATGTACGGCAGGAATCTGGCCGTCATGCCCAAGTTTTCAGCGAGTTTACCAAGTACTTAGGTTTGGGTGATTACGCGCAGTGGGACGAAGCTGCGCGGCAGGCATTTTTACTCAATGAGCTGACGAGTAAACGGCCGCTGTTTCCAAAAAGCTGGCAGCCAAGTGCCGAAGTGCAAGAAGTGCTGGACACCTGCGACATCGTGGCAAGGCATGGCAGCGAAGCGTTGTCGACCTACGTTATTTCAATGGCTGGCCAGCCTTCGGATGTGTTGGCAGTGCAGCTGCTGCTTAAAGATGCTGGTATTAGTTTCCCAATGCCGGTGGCACCGTTATTTGAAACATTAACCGACTTAACCAATGCGCCGAACTGTATTAGTAAATTGCTGGCGATAGACTGGTACCGTGGTTATATCCAAGGCAAACAAGAAGTGATGATTGGCTATTCCGACTCGGCCAAAGATGCCGGTGCGATAGCCGCTGGCTGGGCGCAATACAGCGCGCAAGAAGCATTGGTGGCGATTTGTCAGCAAGCCAAGGTGCAGCTGACGCTATTCCACGGCCGTGGTGGCACCATTGGCCGTGGCGGTGGTCCAGCGCATGCCGCCATTCTGTCGCAACCACCAGGTTCATTGGCTGGCGGGCTACGGGTCACCGAACAAGGCGAAATGATCCGCTTTAAATTTGGTTTGTCGCAGCTGGCGCAGCGCAGTTTGGCGCTCTACGCCTCGGCGGTGTTGGAAGGTGTGTTGTTGCCGCCGCCGGTGCCCAAAGATGAATGGCGTGAATTAATGCAGCAGCTCGCGACCGATTCCTGTGAAGCGTATCGCTCGATTGTGCGGCACCATCCTGATTTTGTTCGTTATTTTCGCGCCGCCACCCCAGAGCAAGAGTTAGGGCAGTTACCGCTTGGCAGTCGCCCTGCCAAGCGTAATCCGAATGGTGGGGTGGAAAGTTTAAGGGCGATCCCGTGGATTTTTGCGTGGTCGCAAAACCGCTTGATGTTACCGGCCTGGCTTGGCGCCGGTGCCGCGCTGGCCAATCTGGTGGCGCAGGGTAAAACGGATCTGATTCATCAAATGCGGGCGCAATGGCCATTTTTCGCCACTCGGTTGTCGATGTTAGAGATGGTGTATTTAAAGGCCGATGCGCAAATTGCTGAATATTATGATGAAAGATTGGTACCGGCTGAGCTCAAACATTTAGGTATTACCCTGCGAGCACAATTGGCAGCAGATAGTGCGTTACTACTACAACTGATTGATGCTAAAGAATTTATGGATAAAGAAGGTTGGATCCGAGAATCGATAATGCTGCGTAACACTTATGTTGATCCGTTGCATATTCTGCAAGTTGAATTGTTAAACCGGGTACGGCATGCGCCAGAAACCGTCAACGACAACATTAAACGAGCGTTGATGGTGACGATTGCGGGGATTGCGGCTGGCATGCGCAATTCGGGTTAATGCGTTAGTGAAAACAAAGCCCAATACCGTGCAGGCGGTGTTGGGCTTTTTTATGCTGAAATTCTGACGACATGTACGTCAAAAATACCCGCTTAAAATCCGGTTTCAAACCAAGCAGTGGCACTGACTGTTTCGTAAGTGCCGTTGCTGTATAGCACAATGGCGCTGACGGTATTCTCCCGATAGGGTGAAATTTTGACCGTGCAACTGGTCGCTGACGCAGCGCATGTGCTGGCGACAGCACCCTGCCAAATCACCGATGACACCGGCGCCGCCAGATTTTGAATGCGAAAAGTGGTATTGACCGGGGTGTAACTAAAGGTGTAATTCATCCCATCACAATAAGAACTCCAGCCTGAGTTTTGCTGAGTGCTGACTTTGCATTCCATATTCGCGGCATTGGCTGCACTTGCCAATAGTAACAGTCCGGTTGCCAGTACTAATTTCTGTACTTGATGTTTCATGATGCTTTTCCTTGTTTGATGGACGTCGCAATGACGACAAATTCACCCTAACGCATCTGTTTTAGGAAAAACCTGAGCAAACTTTTTTATCATAAATTTATTCAAAGATTGGCGGGTTATGTTCCAGCCAATGACGTGAACACAGTTGTGGATTACGGTTTTTCGTTGCAACACCTCGAGCTCTGTGTAACGTCAAACCGGTATTAGCCGCTGTCATCGTCTGCAAACACGATCGAAACACCACTGTCTTGTTGGAAGCGCTTTATGCCGGAACGCTTAGAGTTAACCTTTTTGCAACCAAATTTAAAGCTTGGAGCAAATTAGGAAGATTGGTATGCCAATTCCAAGGCAGGCGTTGGTGTCTGTTAAGGCAACTCCGAGTTATCACGTGGTCAGTCGCTATGTGCGGCGCACATTTTTATGCGGCACTGTTGAAAACATGTTGAAAACAAAGATTTCAGTCATCGACGCGGCTGGATTGAAGCACGGCTCGCCGAGCGTATGCGCATATTTTCGATAGCCCTTTCCGCCTACACCAACATGTCAAACCTCTATCAGCCGGCTGTTCGTATTCAGCACCAAAAAGCGCAAGATGGGTAGGCGGCAGAGGTGATCCGGTGCTGGAACTCGTTTTTTCAATTAACGAAAGCGTTTTCTGCTCTCAACGAAAATTAACTATTGCCTCTTTCTTCCGTTGCCTGTGCTGTGTTTTGGATTTTTTTAATCATCAATTTATCGAAACTCGACTGAATTAACGCCAAAAAATACCCAAGAACAGCGAGCGTGTTTGTTAGCAACGCTTGCATAAACGGCTGCTGTTATTGTGGTGCAGTTTAAATTTTTCGAAAAATAGGGGTTGTTCTGCCGCTCGCAATAGAACAACGGCGATGTGTCAAAATATTTTACAGTTCCGTGATGTGACTCAATTGATCGTCTATTATTCATTTAATATCAAAAGCTTATGTGTTGGCCCAGTGTTTGCATATCTTATGAAAGTAAATACATTAAAACTCGAAAGGAATATTAAATGAAAAAAATCGCCGGTTTAATTTTTGGTTTATTTAGCTTGTCGGTCAATGCGACCGTTTTAAATTTTGATGACATCAACCTCGTTAGAGGAAATTATGTATCAATAAATACCCTGCTTCCAACTTATGGTGGTTTTACATGGGGATCGTCTTGGGCTGTTGGTAATTTACAGGCGAATCCGAATTACATAAATGCAGCTCATTCAGGCACTCAGTATCTTTCAAATTCGGGTGGCGCATCAAATCTGCTTGTGCAGCGTGCAAGTGCATTCACCTTTGATGGCGCTTGGTTTAAAACGCCAACCGTAAATAATCCAGCTTCAAGCTGGGTTAAGATTACAGCTTATGATGCGTTTAATAATTTAATTGGCACCACAGGCAATGTTGGCGTATCTACAAATTCATTATGGATCGCACCAGGTTTTAAAAATGTGTCGCGTTTAAATATCGAGCAAGCCGGTGGTTGGTTCACCATGGACGACTTTACTTTTGATACAGTGACTCAGAAGGTACCAGAGCCAGCGCCATTAGCGGTCATTGGTTTAGCATTGATTGGTCTGATAGTAGCTAGAAAAAAGCAAGTCGCGGTCTAATTATTTTTGATTTCGACCGTTAGGCATACAGCGAACTTGGTGACGTTGATCACAGGTGCTGAAAGCTTCACTTCGGATACTGGCTAGTCCTGCAATAAGTTGACGCTTATTTTCAATAAAACGCCTGATGAATTTCATCAGGCGTTTTGTATTTTAGGGCAAGATGAGGGCGACACCAGATCAGCATGGGTTGCCAATAAGATGCGAAACGCATTGGCCATCAGCAGCTACATCAAAAAACGCAATGTTGTTTCGGGTATCACAGCACGACGTTGCTGGGATCATTTTCGGTAAATAGCCCTCTCCTAAGCGACGACACATGATGGCGGAGTGACTGAATGTTCATTTGCCTGCCGGTGGACTGGTTATAGCCAACTTACGATACATCATGTACAAATGTGCTGCGCTCCAGCTGAAATTTGTTGCACCCTGCACGGCGCCGGTTTGTGGATGATAGTTTTCCCGAATGGCCGCAGTACCTGCTAAACCTTCCGCTTGTTGTAACAGCTTTTCAGCGAATATCCTGGCCTCAGTTTCATAACCATACTGTTGCAGCGCCATTACGCCAAAATACCATTGATCCAGCCACACCCGCCCGCGCCAATAAATATCCGGATGATAAGCCGGGTTGGACAGCGCGGCGGTCCCCAGGGGCACTGCTGAATTAAATTCTGTGGCAGCCAGCATCACCTGCGCCACCGCAGCGGCTTGTTTTGGCGGAGCGATGCCTGTCCACAGCGGGCTCCAGCCTTCCGGACCACGGCCACGTTTTGTCAACAGCGTTCCAGTACAACTGTGCTGATCGGTACTATCTGCTACTGAAATTTGCCGGTCATAATAAAAGCCAGTTTGCGGGTCAAAAAAGCACTGATTAATGCGCTGGCTCAATTGGTCCGCTTGTTGTTTTAGTTGCTGTGCTTCCACTGGTTTTCCAAGTAGATCAGCCATTTTCGCCAGCAAATACTTCTCTTGCGCCAGATAGCTGTTGAGTTCGACCGATTCCTGATTAATCGAAAAACCAACGAGTTGTTGTTGCACATTGGTGTTTTTCAGAAACCGCACTTGCCAGTCCTGCCGTGCCCGGTTTAAATCCTGCTGATAAAATTGGTCGGCATACTGCTGCAGTTGTTGTTCATTGATAAAGCCAAAGCGCCCAGCATTGTCCATCCCGGATTCCCAACCTGCGCCATGCTGGGCACCGATATCCATCGCTTGATAGTTGCCCTGTGCTAACAGTTGCTCGTAAAACGAGTGGCTATAACAATCATACTTTTTGTCCGCAGTAGCGGTGCAATAACGGGCTAAGTTCGCCGGCGCGGGACCGGCATTGAGGGTCAGCGTAAAAAATAGTTCGCCGGCCGCATTATTATGTTTTGGATGCAAGGTCGCGCCGTATTCCGCTAAACCATTGTGGTTGTGATCGCGGTTGTTGTACCACCATTGATGATATGCCAGTAGTTTCGGATACAGCTGTTTGATAAAAGTGAGATCAGCCGTGGCCTGATAAATTTGCCACACCGCCCAGCTGGCCAATGGCGGTTTAGAATTACGTTCGTTCCAGTTGCCACCATCTCCGTTTCGTTGCTGATCTTGATTATAAAAAATGGCGTCTGTCACCATACCGGCATCTTGTGGCCGGACTTTATCCGTCGCCGAAATTTGATAGTCAAACATCGCCAACATATTTTGTTTTGCCAGCTCTGGTGCAAACCAGGCTAAGGCTGCCGCGTGTTTCCAGCTATCCCAGGCCCAGGCACCGTTAAACCAACGCGCGGTGGTGCTGGGCGTCACCACATCTGCCAAAATATGCCCGGCGGCTGAACGCCAATTGCCTAGCAAAGTTTCAATCGCCTTGATGGCAATGGGTTGCGGCACCAACGCCTTGTTCTGGGCTGCAGCGTTCAAACCTGCTTGCATATAATGTTGCCAGCGCAGTCTGCTTTGCTGCTGGTATGCCGCCGGTGTGGCAAACAGCAGGTTTAGAAAAGCTTGTTCCTGATATTTTTCCTGCTGTGAGTGAAAATAACTATGGCTGGTGTAAAGCTGCTGACTGCCTGCGGCGGGAAGTTGCAGGCTGGTCTGGCTCAGATACTGCTGTTGCTGTTGTTGAATATCGGTGGTGGTTGGTAACGATCGGCGGATCAAGTAGCTGTTATCGCCTGACATCATTTGATCCCACTGCTGGCGAACCTTGGCAAACTGAAAACTGACATCATTGTCACTCGCCGAGACGTTGGCACGCCAGCCAGGTTGCTGCGGCTTGTCTTGCTGCCACTGCGTCAGCAACTGGCCTTGCCAGCTTAGCTGTAAGCTAAGTGGTTGCTGAGTCCGGTTATGCAGGCGTGTTTGGACGAGCGCAGTGCGACCACTGACAAAGCGTAACTCCAACTCTAATGTCAGTTCCGGCCATTGGTAACTGAGCAGCAAGCCCCCGGCAAGTGCTTGTTGGCTGCTTTGTGCTTGTTGATAAGCAAAAGGATGCCCGGTGGCAAGATTGCGGATCGTCAGTCGTTCCAGACCATTCGCCAGATAAAGCCCGTATTCTTCGGTGATGACCATTGGGCCGGTAAAACCACCTTGTTCGCTCGCGGCCGTTGGCAGTAAAAAACCATGCCAAGCGCCCGCATCAAAGAACGGGTTAAAGGGTTGATTGCCAAAGACGTCGGTTTGCCGGATAAACTGCGGGCTGCCAGTACGGTCTAAACTGCTTTGCCACGTCAACTTTTCCGGCGCTGGTTTTGCCTGGCAGTTCAAGGCGAATACCACCAATCCTGCCAGCAATAATGCCTTTGACAGATGACAACTACGGCGGGTCCGCTGCGGTATTTTTCGGCAATGGTTCTGCATTTTCACTCCTTGATCCTTGGTTCTTTTTGCATTCTACCGCGTTCGGCGGCCCGGAACACAGATACTAACTCAGGCAAATCCTTATTAAAATGATTTATACTATAAATATTGCAAAGGTTAAATTCTGCGCGTAGTATCGGTTTTGTAGTCACTTGTGAGTAGTTACTAATACAGAAACAAAAATACTATAAAAAAAGGTTCATAAGCCTTTATAAGCCTGAAGGAGGCGACAAGATGAAGGGTAAACATCGGAAACTTAGCTATATCTCGACCTTGGTGATGCTGCATTTGGCGGTGTTGACGCAGTCGAACGCCATCGCGCAGCAGCAAGCCGCAAACGATGAAGAGCAACAGACTGAAGTGATCGAAATACGCGGGATCCGCGGTAGTTTGTTACGAGCGATGGATATCAAACGAGGCTCGGATAACATTGTTGATGCGATCAGTTCCGAAGATATTGGTAAATTTCCAGATCAGAATGTCGCCGAATCATTGCAGCGGATCAGTGGTGTTTCGATTGATCGGGAAGGTGGTGAAGGCCAGCTTGTGACTGTCCGTGGCATGGGGCCAGAATTTAATGCGGTCACACTGAATGGTCGGATGCTGGCCACGGTCGGCGACCCGTCGTCGATGAGTTGGGATGGCACACCAGGTGGTCGCGCTTTCAGTTTTGATATTCTGCCGACCGAGCTTATCAACGGCGCCGAAGTGCATAAAACGCAATCTGCTGCGGTGCAGGAAGGTGCGATTGGCGCCACTATTAATATCACCACCATGCGTCCGTTTGACAAAAAAGGCTTGCAGGCGGTCGCCAGTGTGAAGGCGATGTATGATGAGATGAGCGGCAAAACCAAGCCGCAGCTGTCAGGCGTGCTTAGCAATACCTTTAATGACGACAAGATGGGCGTATTAGTGTCTTATGCCCGTTACGAGCGTGAAAGCCGTTATGAAGAAGCCAATACCGCCTATTACTTCAAAAGCACCGCGCCGCTGGACGGCAAGAATTTCGGCTCAGTCTATTTCCCGCGTAATTATGATCAAATCGTTCAGAATGAAGACCGCAGCCGTGATAGTGGTACCTTGGTATTTCAGTATCAGCCACATGATGATGTGACCGTGACTGCGGACTTTATGCACTCCACATATGATGTGGTGGGCCGGCAGGATATTTACCCGTCGTGGTTCACGCCGCAAAATGTCAGAAATCCTGAACTTGATGCAAATAACACGCTGATTTACGCTGATTTTGTCGATGTGTTTGTCGAATCGATGGCGCGTCAGTCGGACGCCTCCAGCACCTTGAATGCATATGGCCTGAATATAAACTGGCAGGTGAACGACCGTTGGAAGAGTTCGCTGGATGTCAGTGGCTCAAAGGCCAAATCTGATCCAGGCAAAGGTTGGTCCGATGTGGTCGTGGGGCGGCCAGGAGCCTTTTCTTATGATCGCCGCCAGGGGCAGCAAGTACCGACGATGGCATTTGATGCGCTGAAACCGGGTGATGCGCTTACTGCAGGCTGGACGTCGCTGCAAGGCACTGAACTGGATGATGAAGTTTTCGGTAGCAAACTGGACAACCGCTTCGCGCTAGAACTTGGGCCTTTGGTCGAAGCTAAGTTTGGTGTCCATTATGCCGATCGTACCTTGGGCAAAGTGTATGGGGAAACCGAAGGGCCATTGTCGTGGATTTACGCCGATAACAGCCGCCGTATTCCATTGCCAGATACGCTATTTCATTTATTTGATGCCAAAGGCTTCTTGTCTGGCGCCTCAGGTACACCAGTCAATCAATGGCCGACGTTTGATACCGATAAACTGATGGCGTATCTGAGCCGTAATGAAGTGATTGCGCTGCTGGATGATCCGCAAGCCGCGAAGGCGGTATTTAGCCGCAACGGCTTTGGTCGGGTGTTAGATCAGTCTGCCTACGAGGTGAATGAAGAGTTGCTGTCGTTGTATACCGACTTCCACTTTGAAGGGGAACTGAGCGGTATGTTCTGGAAGGTAGTTACGGGTGTGCGTTACGTCGACACCACCAGTACTTCTATCGGCAAGCAAATTGCGTTATTGGATTTACAGCCTTCACAGAATGAACCAGGCAAAGTGTTCGCGGTTTACTCCGACAATTATGTACCGGTGGAAATCAGCAATAGCTACCAGGACTGGTTGCCAAGTTTAAATGCCAATCTTAATTTTACCGATGCTGTGATTGGCCGGATGGCCTGGTCGAAATCGATTACCCGGCCGGAATTGAATGAAATGAGCCCGTTGACCAGTTACGGTGATGGTCAGATTGACGGTTTAAGCGGTTCTGGCAGCAATCCGCTACTCGCACCTTACACCTCGAAAAACCTGGACCTATCTCTCGAGTGGTATTACGAGGAAGGCAGTTATCTGGCTTTGGCGCACTTTCGCAAGGATATCGACGGGTATTTGGGCGCTAGTACTTTACCAGAAACTTTAAGGTTGCCCAGCGGCAGTTATAACTATGAAATTTCACGCCCAATCAATGAAAGCAGCACCAAAGTTGATGGCTATGAATTTTCGGTGCAGCATATGTTTACCAGCTTGCCCGCACCTTTTGACGGCATGGGCGTGATTTTCAACCTGACCAAAGTTGACAGCACTTCCAGCGAGGATAACCTGCCGTTGATTGGTCTGGGTGATTCGCAGAATCTGGTGCTGTTTTACGAGAAAGATGCTTTCCAGGTGCGTCTGGCGTACAACAACCGAGCACGTTTCCTGCAAACCAAACCGGTGACCAGCGGTTCGCGGCAGCGCGATGGCCATTATGTTGATGACTTCCAGCAATTGGATCTCAGCGGCAGTTATGACATCAATGATAACTTCACCGTGTTTTTTGAAGGGATCAACCTGACCAATGAACTGACCGTTAAAAGTGCTGAACTGGCCAATCAGACGTTGCAGGTGATTGAAACAGGGCCTCGTTATGCCTTGGGCGTTCGCGCCAAGTTCTAATGGCAGATTGGCTTGTGAAAGGGAAGACCTTTAACTCGCGCAGCCGGTGGATTGCTGTAAGCACCACCGGCTGCCGTTGCAGGCCGCCTCTGGCCCTCCCGCATGTCGACTGATCCTGTTTATCCGTTCAAGCTGGTCAGCAGCGTGTCCTACCAATAAAGGCTGACTCAACAGAGAGTGCTGCCCATGTTAAAACCCCGTTCTCCGAGTACGCTTCAAACTTTTGTATCTATTATTTCATTGTTATTGCTACTGTTTATGACCGTATATTACTTCGGTGAGGATTCTTCCTCCGGTCCCAATCAAGTGGCCTTGTTGTTGTGTGCTGGTTTAGCCGCTTTGATTGGACGATATAACGGCCATCAAAGTAAGGAGATTGAACAAGCCATTGTCAGGGGGATTAGCCTGACGATTAACGCCATGTTGATTCTACTTGTCGTTGGCGCACTGATTGGCTGTTGGATGCTGTCAGGGACAGTGCCGATGATGATTTATGCAGGATTGTTGTTACTACACCCAGAATACTTTTATTTGAGCTGTACGCTGTTATGCGGCGCGGTCGCATTATCCGTCGGCAGCAGTTGGACAGTGGCCGCCACCTTAGGGGTGGCGATGCTTGGGGTCGCCGAAGGATTTGGGTTGTCGCCACTAATCACTGCCGGTGCAATTATTAGCGGTGCTTATTTTGGCGACAAACTCTCCCCCATGTCTGATACCACCAATCTGGCGGCGGCTGTCGCAGGGGCCGACTTATTTGCACATATCCGGTTTATGAGTCAAACCTCAGTACCCGTGTTTGCCATCAGTGCTGTGGTGTTCTGGCTGCTGGGCCGAAATAGCCTGGAGGCTGGGGTTGTGATCAATTTTCAGGCGCTACAACAAGCACTGCAGCATAATTTCACGCTGGGTTGGTATTTGTTGTTGCCGTTATTGGTGATTTTGCTGCTTTCTGTATACCGGATGCCCGCGTTGCCGACCTTGGCGATTGGAGTGATCGTTGGGGCAGTACTGGCGGTTATCGTGCAGCAGCCGTTTATTCAGGCGCAGATGCCAGCGGAGTTATCGGCGGTGGATGCCACGGTGAAGATGTTGTGGCAAGCGCTGTTTCAGGGGATCCGGCCGGAAACAGGCTCGGCGCTGCTTGATGGTTTGTTACGTCGTGGTGGCATGAGTAGTATGCTCAATACCATTTGGCTGATTATCTGTGCGATGGCTTTTGGCGCTGTGATGGAGCAGGTCGGGTTGCTGCAAAAGTTATTGCAACTGATACTCAGTATGGTTAAACGCAGTGCTTCATTAATTACCGCGACCATAGCCACCGCTTTTGCCACCAACTGCATTGCCGCCGATCAGTACATTAGCTTGGTGTTGCCGGGACGGATGTTCAGCGAGCAATACCAAAAACATCAGCTCTCGCCGGAGCATTTGTCTCGTGCACTGGAAGATGGCGGCACGGTCACGTCTGTATTAGTGCCCTGGAACACTTGTGGTGCCTACATGCATGGTGTATTGCATGTTGATCCGCTGCAATATGCCATGTATTGCTTTTATAACTGGTTAACGCCTTTGGTGGCGATTTTGCTACTGCAGTTTGGGGTTATCAAGTTACCTGCAGTCAGCCACCGGGTGTAAACGGCGCTGACTGCTCAGGTTCCTTTGTTAGAATAATCAGTGAGAATGGCGTGGTGTTTTACTGGCGATATTGCGATATTGGGTCATATTTTTGAATACGCCGCCTTCCGCTAACTCGGACACTTCAATCCGATAACACTGCTGCCACCAGGTTTGGCTGGCAGGTGTCATATCGGTCAGTGCCGCCCGCCGCTCTGCCAATTGTTGATCATTTAACAATACATTCACCAATCTCTGCGTTAAATCCACTCGAATGCAATCACCATTTTGCAGCAAGGCCAGTCCGCCTCCGGCGGAAGCTTCTGGTGACGCATTCAGAATAGAAGGCGCACCGGAAGTCCCACTTTGTCTGCCATCTCCGATGGTGGGTAGTGCATTGATGCCTTGATTTAACAGCGCGGTGGGCGGTTGCATATTGACCACTTCTGCCGAGCCCGGATACGCTTTGGGACCGCTATAACGCATTACCAAAATGCAGTGCTCATCAATGTTCAGTGCCGGGTTGTTGATTTCAGCATGATAATGTTCAGGGCCGTCAAACACGATCACGCGACCTTCAAAACAACCAGGCTGAGTAGGATCGGTCAGATAACGTTGACGGAACTCGTCATCAATTGCAGAGACTTTTAAAATCGCCGATTGAAATAAATTGCCGGTCAGCACCATTAAGCCAGCTTGTTGTTTCAACGGCTGCGCAAAAGGCCGGATCACATCGGTATTATGGCAAGGTGCGGCCGCACAATTTTGCGCAATACTTTGGCCGTTTACTGTGAGCGCGTCACCATGTAACAAATCTGCTGCCAGCAATTGGCTGATCACTGCCGGCAAGCCGCCTGCATTATGAAAGTCTTCACTTAAGTATTTTCCAACCGGCTGGCAGTTCACCAATTGCGGCACTTGTTGTCCCAGTGTTTGCCAGTCGCCAAGGTCGAGTTCAATGCCGGCATGTTGGGCAATGGCATTGATATGAATTGGGGCGTTGGTCGAGCCACCTAATGCCGAGCAAACGACAATGGCATTTTCGAATGCTTGGCGCGTCAGAATTTTGGCCGGCGTGATGTCTTGCCACACCATTTCCACAATCCGCTTGCCGGTGTGATAGGCAAGCTGCGCCCGTTCACGATAAGGCGCCGGCACACTGGCGGAGCCTGGCAACATCATCCCCAGCGCTTCTGCCAGACAATTCATCGTTAATGCGGTGCCCATGGTATTGCAGTGGCCGGCCGATGGTGCTGAGCTGGCGACGCGTCGAATAAATTCAGCATAATCAATTTCGCCTTGGGCCAGTAGTTTGCGCGCTTGCCAGATAATAGTACCAGAGCCCACACATTGTCCCCGATAGACACCGTTCAGCATCGGGCCGCCGGAAAACGCAATCGCCGGCAGGTTGACGCTAGCCGCGCCCATTAACAGCGCGGGCGTGGTTTTGTCGCAACCGGTGGTCAGAATGACGCCGTCAATCGGGTAGCCATGGAGAATTTCAATCAGCGAAATACATTGTAAATTTCTGTCCAAAGCTGCGGTTGGACGGCGGCCGGTTTCTTGAATTGGGTGCACCGGAAATTCAATCGGAATACCACCTGCATCGCGGATCCCGGCTTTAAGGCGTTCGGACAATTGCAAATGGATCCGGTTGCAAGGCACCAAATCTGACCCAGTTTGGGCGATACCAATAATCGGCCTTGCTGATTGCAGCTCTTCAATGGTGAGGCCGTAATTTAGATATTTTTCTAGGTAGAGCGCCGTCATATCGGGGTTTGTGTCATCGTCAAACCACTGTTGGCTTCTAAGTTTGCATGTACTTTTTGTCATTGTGATCCCCTTAACGAGTCGCAACCAGCGCGATATATTGTTCCATCAAAAGTTCAGCCCGTTGTTGCAGTTCGCTAAGACTGAACGACGGTTGGAATAAATTACTACCGAGGCCAAAACCACAGCAACCCGCTTGCAGATAAGCCGCCATATTTTGTTCATCAATGCCTCCAACGGCGAGGATACGGCTATCTTTGGGTAAAACAGTACATAAGGCTTTTACTGTCGCTGGCGGAATATTGTTGGCTGGAAACAGCTTGAGCATGTCGGCTCCAGCCGCTAAAGCGCGAAATGCTTCAGTTGCGGTGGCGCAACCGGGTACCGACCACAGTTGTGCCGCCTTGCTGGCTTTAATCACGTCGACATTGGTATCGGGTGACACAATAAATTGCCCGCCTGCTGCGGCCACGTCGGCCACCTGACTGACCTGGGTCACAGTGCCGGCACCAAATAACGCCTGGCCTTTAAAATGTTTCGCCATCAACCTGATGGATGCCAACGCTTCGGGGGACGTTAATGGCACTTCGATCATCCGGTAACCTGTCTGCAGCAAAATTTCAGTCACGCTCAGGCAGTGTGGTGGTGTTAAACCCCTTAAGATGGCGATCAAAGGGGGGTTAGCCTCGGGTTGAATTAACATGATGTTGCTCTCTGCAGGTGTTGAAGCATTAATTGTACTGTTGCGCGAGCGCGTTAAAACCAGCGACGCTGGCCGTTTCGGCGCTGACACATTGGCTGGCGAGCCCAAAAAAATTTGCTGCTTGTTGGTAGCGTTGGTTCAGCTCATGATTGCCAACAAATAGCAGCGGTATGTCGTCAGTTAGCCAGTGGCGTGCTGCTGAAAATTCCTGACCGATGATCAGCCCTGACAATAGTCCACTGGCAGCCTGCGGTGGCAGTTGGCCGGTTAGCACCTGAGAGCGGACGGAAAATATCTGATGTAACAGGTTGTTGTGAGCGATAACCGACTGCTGCAACCCTTGTAAAAAAGCTGGGGTATCAACAGCGCCTTGCTGACAAAAGGTGGTTAGTGAACTGTGTTGGCGCAGCAAAGCAAATAACTCGCCACTGATAAAACTCTGAAACTGAACAATAGAGCCTTGTGCGACCCGCGCCCATTTACTATGGGTCCCCGGCAAACACAACCAGGCATTTTCCAGGCCGCTCAGTTGCAACGCGCCGAAAATTTGCGTTTCTTCGCCACGCATCACATCGGCAATGCCATTTTTGTCGGTATAACATAACCCCGGCACCAGCCGGATGGGCGGTAAGCATAGGGCACTCAGTGCAACCGGCAGCAGTTGACTAGCTTGTGCCAAAGACGGCAGGTTCACCGGGCAGGGCAAATAAGGCATTTCATACCAGCCATGACGACTGCCCACCATACCCGCCATCAGGATAAACTCAGCTTCTGGCAGCCAGCTTTGGCATTGCTGTTGGAGAATCGGCGCGAAATCCCCCGGCTTTAACGATAAAATACCGTCTGTCGACTGACGGCTATCAAGCAGCTTACCTTGTGGGTCCAGCAGAAAACTTCGCAGGCAACTAGAGCCCCAATCCACGGCAATGCGCTGCATTACAGGCGTCCACCATCAACAATTAACGCTTGTCCGGTGATCATCCGGGATGCATCAGAAGCTAAAAACAACGCAGCGGCGGCGATGTCTTGTTCAGTAATGGTTTGTTTAAGCGCTTGTTGTGATAAACACTCAGCCACCGCTTGCTCGGTTGCCCACAATTGTTGTTGTTTCTCAGTCATCACCCAGCCCGGAACCAGACTGTTGACACGGATGCCGTCGGGGCCAAGTTCTCTTGCCAGCGCTTTGCTTAAGCCTAAGATGCCGGCTTTAGACGCGACGTACGCCGGGTAGCCAGTTAAACCTAATAGCGCGGAGTTTGAGCTGAGATTAATAATGCTGCCGCACTGCTGCATACGCATTACTTTTGCCACAGCCTGTGCCGTAAAAAAGTGGGGTCTTAAATTTATGTTCAGGCACTGGTCCCATTCCATGGCGGTAAGCTGGTCGAGTTGCTGGCGCTGATCCGATCCTGCGTTATTAATCAGCACCTTAATTGGGCCCAGAGTGGCGACGACCGTCGCGATACATTGCTGAAGTGAATTAATGTCCTGCACATCACAATGTTGAAAAAAAGGCGCCGGATACGGGCCTGCACTCAGCTCTAGGCACAACTGCTCTGCCTGTAGTTGCTGACAATCGATGAATGCGACTTTGGCGCCTTGTTGCGCAAAGGCGGTGACTAAGG
>JBBKWN010000066.1:0-24304 GCA_037968955.1 Rheinheimera sp.
GTCGAAAAACTTCGCCGAAGTTGGTCAGGTCGTCAAAGTCGGCGATACCCTGTGTATCGTCGAAGCGATGAAAATGATGAACCAAATCCAGTCTGACAAAGCAGGCACTATCACTGCAATTCTGGTAGAAAATGGTGAGCCGGTTGAATTTGACCAGCCTTTATTTGTGATTGAATAATTCAAAAGGCCGACCCATGTTAGAAAAAGTGCTGATTGCCAACCGAGGAGAAATTGCGCTGCGTATTTTACGCGCCTGCAAAGAACTCGGTATTAAAACTGTCGCAGTGCACTCCACTGTCGACCGTAATCTAAAACATGTGCTGCTGGCCGATGAGACCATTTGTATTGGTCCGGCGCCCTCACCACAAAGTTACTTAAATATTCCGGCGTTAATTGCTGCCGCCGAAGTCACCAACGCGCAAGCCATTCATCCTGGTTATGGTTTTTTAGCCGAACGCGCTGATTTCGCGCAGCAAGTAGAAGACAGTGGTCTGATTTTTATCGGTCCACGGCCTGAATCGATTAGCTTAATGGGCGATAAAGTATCGGCCATCGAAGCGATGAAAAAAGCCGGTGTGCCTTGTGTACCAGGCTCTGACGGTGCCGTTGGTGACGACGCTGACACCAACAAAGCCATCGCCAAACGAATTGGTTACCCAATTATCGTCAAAGCGGCTGGCGGCGGCGGTGGTCGTGGTATGCGCGTGGTGCGCAGCGAAGACGAATTAGTCTCTTCCATTGAAATGACCAAGGCAGAAGCCAAAGCTGCATTTGGTAATGACATGGTTTACATGGAGAAATTCCTAGAAAACCCACGTCATATCGAAATTCAAATATTAGCCGACGGTCAGGGCAAAGCCATTCATTTGGGTGAACGCGATTGTTCGATGCAACGTCGCCACCAAAAAGTGGTCGAAGAAGCGCCAGCACCTGGTATTACACAAGAGCTGCGTGATTTTATCGGTGGCCGTTGTGTGCAGGCTTGTATTGACTTAAATTACCGCGGTGCCGGTACTTTTGAATTCCTGTTTGAGAACGGCGAGTTTTTCTTTATCGAGATGAATACCCGTATTCAGGTAGAGCACCCAGTAACTGAAATGATCACCGGCGTCGATTTGATTAAAGAGCAGCTGCGCATTGCTTCTGGCATGCCACTGTCCATCAAGCAGTCTGATATTGTCATTCGCGGCCATGCAGTGGAATGTCGCATCAACGCTGAAGATGCAAAAACTTTTATTCCATCACCAGGCACCATTACTCGTTTCCATCCACCAGGCGGCAACGGTGTGCGTTGGGATTCGCATATTTATGCCGATTACACCGTACCGCCAAACTACGATTCAATGATAGGCAAGCTCATCACTTATGGCGAAAGCCGCGAAATTGCAATTGCCCGTATGCGCAATGCGTTAAGTGAATTGTTGGTCGGTGGTATCAAAACCAATATTGATTTGCACAAAGAAATTATGACCGATGTGAATTTTAATAAAGGTGGCACCAATATTCATTATCTGGAACATAAACTTGGCTTGAAATAAGCTGATACCAGAACAAACCAGCACCAAATAGGCCTCGAAAGAGGCCTTTTTTATCATCGAATTGACGCTATGGCCTGATCACTCTGCCTCACATATTCATGTCAAATACATCACAAACCGCCATCGATGACGCGCATGGCGCATGCCCAGCTCATGCCAAGACCGCTAAAAGCTGCTAAAATCCCGCCATTGTTTATTTGTACCACTTTTGCTCTGGAAATTCTGATGCCTTGGATCCAACTGCGCGTTCATACCACCGAAAAACATGCTGAAACCGTCAGCGACATGCTGATGAGCTGGGGCGCACAAGCCGTCAGTTTTGTTGATGCACAAGACACCCCCATTTATGAACCGCTACCAGGCGAAGTGATTTATTGGGCCAATACCGTGGTGGTTGGACTGTTTGATGCCGAACATAACATGGACAAAGTCGTTAAACAGCTCGAGCAAGTCAGTTTGTTTAAACATGGCGTGCAATACAAACTAGAGCAGCTAGAAGACAAAGACTGGGAACGCGAGTGGATGGACAACTTCCACCCGATCCTTTTTGGTAAACGTTTATGGGTTTGCCCAAGCTGGCGCGATATTCCAGATCCAACGGCGGTCAATGTCATGCTCGACCCAGGATTGGCGTTTGGCACCGGAACTCACCCCACCACGGCACTTTGTATGGAGTGGTTGGATGGTCAAGATCTATCCGCCGCCACGGTGGTCGACTTTGGCTGTGGCTCCGGCATTCTTGGTATTGCGGCACTTAAATTAGGTGCTAAACGGGTGGTTGGGGTGGATATTGATCCACAAGCCATTGAAGCCAGTCTTGCCAATGCGACCCGCAATGGGGTCGCGGAACAAATTGAATTGTATTTACCCAAAGATCAGCCGTCGCTCCAAGCCGACGTGGTCGTTGCGAATATTCTCGCAGGCCCTTTAGCGCAATTAAGTGACATTATCAGTGCGTATGTAAAACCGGGCGGTTTATTGGCATTGTCGGGTATTCTCCAAAGCCAAGCGCAGTCTGTAATTGATGCTTACAGTGCTACATTTACCTTTGACCCCATCGCCGTCAAAGAAGAATGGGTTCGTTTAAGCGCCCGCAAAAATCCTTAACAGTACCCACTTTATTCTGCCCCCGACACTTTATCTTCCACCATGCTGGGTAGCGCTTTCGCTCGATGCGCAGCTTTGTTTTAAATGCCTGAGTATTTGATGTGTTTAAGCTCGACATCGCAAGATGCCACACAACCAATTTACCCTTTATCGACCATTAACCCATAACTAGCGCAAATAACAAAGAGAGCATTGCAATCCGCCGATAATGTTATAATATAACATATCTTTAAGTCAGGGAGATTTCCAGTGCTGAGTAAAATAGTGAGTCAAACAACGGTGAGTAGCGTCATGCTACTAGCCTTAACTGCTTGTGATCCGTCAACGCACAGCAACGAAGGCAAACCACAACCGATACATCAACATCCGAAGGTGGATAATGGCGGTCGGCTGGTCGTGAGCAGCAGTGATACCAATAGCATTTATATCTATGATATTAAGAGTAAAAGTAAAATCAGCAGTTTTGATGTGAAATTTCCAATTCACAGCCTGTACGCCAGTCCAGATCGTCGTTATGCATTACTATTTCAGCGCGCCGATCATCAGGTTCGATTTATTGATGGCGGTGTATGGCAGGAAAATCATGGCGATCACCTACATGATTACCTACAAAACCCGCAGCTATCGACATTTGTTTTGGGCGGCCCCGCACCCACTCACTATGAAGTTCACGCCGGCCAAGCCGCTATTTTCTTTGATGGTGCCGTAGCGCCGATGCAGCCATCTAGCGTTCGTCTGCTCACCGATGCCGGTATTGGTCAGGGCAAAGTCAGTGCCAACCTGATACTACCGATCAACATGCATGGCACCGCCGAGCCAAGAGGGAAACACTTACTAACCACCTACCGACCGGCCGACAGCAGCAACACTTTGCCTACCCAAGTCGAATGGCACCAGCAAACCGGCGATTCTTTTGCATTAAAAGAGCGTTTTACTGAACAGTGCCCCGGCTTACATGGCAGTTATTCAGTCAAAGATTACAGCTTGTTTGGCTGCACCGATGGTGTGCTGGTAGTGCAACAAAAAGCCGACGAATTTAGCGCGATGAAACTGCCAAACCCGGCTGGCATGACGGGGCGCATCGGCACTATCACCGGCCACAAAACCCTGACACAAACGATTGGTTTTGCCGGACAGGACATGTACCTGATTGATCCAGTTGCTTTAACCATGACTAAGCTGGACTGGCGCAAAAGCAGTACCGCTAATCGCACCTCGTATGCCATGTCGGGTGATGGCGACTTTTTTGTCCAGCTCGATAGCAGCGGTAAACTGGTGGTACAGGATGTCGCGAACGGCTTTGCGGTGAAAGGTTCTTTGCAGTTGATCAGTAAATTTGACAGCGCCAATCCGCCGGTTATTGCGGTCAATAGCCAAAATGACGACGTCTACATCACCGATCCAATGAATAAACAGCTACATCAAGTCGATTTACAAACAATGTCGACGCATGTTTTACCACTTGACTTCACGCCAGCCAAATTGACTTGGTTGGGTATTGCTAAACCTGCTTCTTAGGCTAGCGCGCCCATCTACCTCGGCTATACCTGCATCGCCAAGGATGGCAGGTATATTGCCAACCCTTTTCATCACACCATGTTCCTGGGGATGAGTTCGGCATCGGTCTGACCGATGCCTTTTTTTATCTGTAACGGCTGATCGGCTGCTGAAAAAAACAACAACAATACAATTATCTAATCGACCGCTTCTTTATTTTGCTAGCGTCAGCAATTGAGTAAGTCTAATTTTCAGCCGTTTAGCGATTGTCAACCCACCAAAGCCCCCTAAATTTGCACTTTTGTTTAAATAATAGCCTTTGCTTTGTTGGAAAAAATCCGTAAACTTGGCGCCCCTTTGGGGTAGAGCCTAGAGATATAGCGGTGCGCATCGGTCCATACCAATTATCGAACAACGTGATCTGTGCGCCGATGGCTGGCGTGACCGATTACACTTTTCGTGAGCTTTGTCGTCGTTTTGGTGCAGGTTTAGCTGTATCAGAAATGATGTCGAGCAATCCTTTGGTGTGGCAGAGCGAAAAGTCGCTAAATCGGATGACGCATGGTGACGAGTCTGGCCTTCGGTCAGTACAGATTGCCGGCAGTGATCCAGACCAGATGGCGCAAGCGGCTGTGTTTAATGTTGAACATGGCGCCCAAATCATCGACATCAATATGGGATGTCCGGCCAAAAAAGTGAATAAGAAACTCGCGGGTTCGGCACTGTTACAGTACCCCGAATTGGTGGAGCAAATTATTCAGGCGGTGGTAAAGGCGGTTTCAGTTCCGGTGACGCTGAAAATTCGTACCGGCTGGGATACTGATAATCGGAATGGTGTGCAAATCGCACGTATTGCGCAAGAGAACGGCATTCAATGTTTGGCGGTTCACGGCAGAACCAAAGCCTGTATGTATAAAGGAGAGGCGGAGTACGACACCATCCGCGTTATTAAACAGGCAGTGTCGATCCCGGTGATTGCTAACGGTGACATCACCTCACCCCAAAAAGCCAGGTTTGTGCTGGATTACACCGGTGCTGACGCCATCATGATTGGGCGAGCAGCACAGGGCCGGCCCTGGATTTTTCGGGAAGTTGTGCACTACCTCGCCACAGGGGAACTGTTGGCACCACCTGACTTACAGCAGGTCAGGGATATTATGCTGGAACACGTTCAAGGCTTACACCAACTGTATGGTGAAGTGCTTGGTCCACGTATCGCCCGCAAACATGTGGGATGGTATCTGGCTGAACACGATGCCGAAGGCGCGTTTCGCAGTGAATTTAATGGCATTGAGCAGCAACAGACGCAGCTTGACGCTTTGTGGAATTATTTCGAACAACTAGCAGCAACTTAACGTAAAGAGACCTGGTAATGTTTAATCAAAACGTGACTTCGCCATTTATCACTAACGCACATGTACAGACTCAAGAAAAACCGCAGCCTTTAAGTAACGCGGTTCAGAAAGCGGTGGCGAACTACCTGCAACAGTTAAACGGTCAGGACGTCAATGACCTGTACGAACTGGTGTTGTCAGAGCTGGAAAAGCCATTACTGGAAGAAGTAATGAAATATACCCGCGGTAATCAGACCCGCGCCGCCAATCTGATGGGCATCAACCGCGGTACGCTGCGTAAGAAGCTAAAACAGTACGGCATGAGTTAATGCCCCTGCGGGAGGAGTCCCGCCAAAAAGCACCTTCGGGTGCTTTTTTGTTTCTAGGACTTGGCAATATGTCAACGTCATCCCTGCCCTCACCTAGCAATGCTGGTGCGGGTTAGAAGTATCAGGATGACCATGCCTTTAGGGCAGAATTTGTTTGCACGACAAAACTTTAAAAAACTGTGCAAAACTAAACATCACTGCATCATCATTAAACAGAGAGAACCGATATGACCTCAGCTCGTCCAATCCGTCGTGCACTGTTAAGTGTTTCCGACAAAACTGGCATTGTTGAATTCGCCCGCGCCTTAGCTGCGCAAGGGGTGGAACTGTTATCAACCGGCGGCACTGCGAAGTTACTAGCCGAACAAAACATTCCTGTTATCGAAGTATCTGACTACACCGGTCATCCGGAAATTATGGACGGTCGGGTTAAAACACTGCACCCGAAAATCCATGGCGGCATTTTAGCGCGCCGTGGTCAGGATGAAGCGGTGATGGTCGCCAATAACATCAACGCCATTGATTTGGTGGTGGTCAACCTTTATCCATTTGCCAGCACTGTGGCCAAAGCCGGTTGTACGCTGGAAGATGCCGTTGAGAATATCGATATTGGCGGCCCAACCATGGTCCGCGCTGCCGCGAAAAACCATGCCGATGTCACCATTGTGGTCAATGCCGCTGATTACAACAAAGTACTGGCAGAAATGACGGCGAATCAAGGCGCGACCACCAACGCCACCCGTTTTAGCTTAGCGATCAGCGCTTTTGAACACACAGCGCAGTATGACGGCATGATTGCCAATTATTTTGGTACTATGCTTCCTGCTTATGGGCTGCCAGCCTATGACACGCCTGCAGCGGCGCCAAGTAAGTTCCCACGCACTTTCAACAGCCAGTTTGTGAAAAAACAGGATTTACGTTACGGCGAAAACAGTCACCAACAAGCGGCTTTTTATGTTGAAGAACAGATACAAGAAGCCTCGGTTGCCAGCGCTACCCAGCTGCAAGGCAAAGAGTTGTCTTACAACAATATCGCCGACACTGACGCTGCACTTGAGTGTGTCAAAGAATTCTTAGAACCCGCCTGCGTCATCGTCAAACATGCCAACCCTTGTGGCGTAGCCATTGGCGACGATATTCTAGCCGCCTACAACCGTGCTTATCAAACTGACCCAACGTCTGCCTTTGGTGGCATTATCGCTTTTAACCGCGAATTAGACGCGGTGACGGCCGAAGCCATTGTTAGCCGTCAGTTTACAGAAGTGATTATCGCCCCGACGGCAACAGCGGAAGCTGCTGACATCGTCGCGAAAAAACCAAATGTGCGGTTATTGGTCTGTGGCCAGTGGACTACCAAAACCACCGGCTTTGACATTAAACGCGTCAACGGCGGTGTGTTGGTGCAAGACCGCGACCAGAACATGGTTGGCCTGGACGACTTAAAAGTGGTCAGTAAACGTCAGCCATCGAGCGATGAGCTACGCGATTTATTGTTCTGCTGGAAAGTGGCCAAATACGTGAAATCAAACGCTATTGTCTACGCCAAAGACTCAATGACCATCGGTGTTGGCGCTGGCCAAATGAGCCGCGTTTATAGCGCGAAAATTGCCGGCATTAAAGCCGCCGACGAAAACCTGGAAGTGAAAGGTTCTGTGATGGCATCGGATGCATTTTTCCCATTCCGTGACGGTATTGACGCCGCTGCTGCAGCAGGCATTAAAGCCGTGATCCAGCCTGGCGGTTCGATGCGCGACGCTGAAGTCATCGCAGCCGCAGATGAGCATGGCATGACCATGGTGTTTACCGGTGTACGGCATTTTCGCCACTAAGTCGTCAGCACACTGGGCGTAAAATGTGACCGGTTCACGCAACAACAACAGCTCGGGTTTAGCCGCCGGCTGTTGTTGCTGCGAATATCGTGGCTTCACCTTTAGGGTTAAACCTTAGTGTTAAACCTTTAGTACTAAACCTTTAGTACTAAACCTTTATTACTAAACCTTTAGTGTTAAACCTGAAACGCCTCCATACTCATCAAGCCGTCCGACTGCAACCATAAGCAGTGTGGGGCGCTCTGCTGGCCAATTCAGCTGGTTATATCAAGCGCACAGCAGCGGCATCTGCGCGCCAACCAACGATCCCCAATGCCCCCAGCAATCCGCTTTGACGCTTTCGCACGGCGGTAAATAAATAACCATGAGAAATACCCACCTTAGGTGCGGATCTACCTACAATAATAACTAAGAACAATTTGCATTCACTATTTTTAATAGGAATAGTTCGTGTTACCATTGGCACCATAATCTGTTGTAAACACAACCTTATTGGAGCCGTTATGTCCGTTTCGAAGTTAAAACCATTGTCACTTGCCATTCAGGTCGCCTTGCCACTATTAGCCGTTAATTTCTCTGCCACCAGTATCGCTGATGATGTGTGGGACGATGGCAAAGTTGAGCGGATCGAAGTGGTTGGTCAACACGAGCAAAAGTATCGCATCCAAGCGACCACCACCGCCACCAAGACCAATACCTTGTTACGTAACGTGCCGCAGGCCATTACGGTGGTGACGGAAGAGTTGATCGGCGATCAGGCCATGCAAAATATGGCGGATGTCGTACGTTATGTACCGGGTGTGCAAATGGCACAAGGCGAAGGCCACCGTGACGCGCCGGTACTACGTGGTAACACTTCAACGGCCGATTTTTTTGTCAACGGTGTGCGCGATGACGTGCAATATTTCCGCGACTTGTACAACGTACAACGGGTGGAAATTCTCAAAGGGCCAAGCGGGATGATTTTTGGCCGCGGCGGCGCCGGTGGTTTAATCAACCGTGTAACAAAACAAGCCAACTGGACCGATGGCCGCGAAGTGACATTGTCATTAGATTCTTTTGACCGTTACCGCTTCACGGGCGATGTCAATCACGTGTTAGATGATCAGTTAGCATTGCGTTTAACCGGTATGTACGAAGATTCACAAAGCTATCGTGATTACAGCGAATTGAAACGAAAAGCGATTAATCCAACGATGACGTTTCGCGCCTCCGACCGCACATCCATTGCCTTTAGCTTTGAACATTTTGAAGACGAGCGTACCACGGATCGCGGTATTCCCTCCTTTAACGGTAAACCGCTATCAGTGGCTGCCAAAACGTTTTTTGGTAGCGTAAAAGACAGTCACACGAATGCCGAACTGGATGCATTTAGCACCACAATCAATCATGAGTTTGACAGTGGTTTTCAGCTAACCAATCAAACGCGTTATGCGGTCTATGACAAGTTTTACGCCAACGTGTTGCCTGGAGCTTACAACGACAACACCAAGCGAGTATCGATCTCTGGTTATAGTAATCAGACCGATCGTAAAAATTTGATGAACCAAACGGATCTCTCCAAGGAAGTCAGAATGGGTGGTGTTAACCACACGTTGTTAGCTGGCATCGAATTAAATCGGCAATTAACTGACAACAAACGTCATACCGCATACTTCCCGCTCATGGGGGCAAAGGCAACATCCGCTTATGTCAACTTAACGGACACTGTGTATAACGGCCCTGTCGAGTACATGCAATCTGCTACCGATGCCGATAACCATAGCGTGGCCGAAACAGCCGCTTTATATCTACAAGATCAGATTGAACTGAATGACCAATGGCAGGCGGTGCTCGGTGTTCGTTTTGACCGGTTCGAAGCGGACTTAACCAACTACCGCAACAACAGTTATTTGGAAAGTAATGACTCATTGTGGTCACCACGGGCCGGCTTAATTTATAAACCCAAAGATGAAATGTCATTTTACATCAGCTACAGTGCTGCCTTTGTGCCACGAGCCGGCGAACAACTAGCTTCGTTAAGTGCCAGCAATTCGGCGTTAAAGCCAGAAAAATTCAGCAATAAAGAAGTCGGCTTTAAATGGGATTTAAACGACGCTTTATCAATCAACACTGCGGTATATCAATTACAACGGAGTAATGTTGCCGTCACCGATCCGGCTAATCCAAGTCTGAGCCTCCTTGTGGATGGCCAGCAGGTGCAAGGTGTCGAATTTGAAGTCAATGGTGCGCTGACCGATTACTGGCAGATCATGGCAGGTTTTGCCTATCAAGATTCCGAAGTACAAACCCCGGGTAGTAATAATGGGAATAAGTTGGGCCAAGTGCCGGAACAAACATTTTCCTTATGGAACCGTTTGACCATTAACGAGCAATGGAGCGCAGCGCTAGGTATCGTCAGCCAAGATATGGCTTATGTGGTGATTGATAATACCGTGGTATTGCCAGGCTTTACCCGGGTTGACGCTGGTGTATTTTATACCCCAGTAAAAGATATTCGCGTACAGCTGAACATCGAAAACTTACTTGATAAAAACTATTATGCCGCAGCGCATAATAACAACAATATTACCCCTGGCTCACCGCGGGCGGTGCGACTTGGGTTGAGCTACAAGTTCTAACAAGTTCAAAAGCACAAGAGCCCCCGTCTATACCGGGGGCTTTTTTTATCTTGATGCATCAGATAAGTCCTATCTAGCCGGAGCATGTTTATTCATCGGGTAAGTACCGTTAGCTCGGAGCACCCCAGCGGTCTTTTGTGCTTAAGTAATCTGTCCAAGCTCGCTACTCGAAAATGCTCAGCCTTTGCTGCGATGCGGAAAAGCGTATAACATCGCTGCTATCTGTCCAACGAATTTTATCAAGCAGGAAGGCTGTGCTATCCGCAATCTTAATTAATTGTGTCGTAGTGGCAATTGTGGTGCTGGTGCACTACGAGTTTTTATATCGCATCACAGTGTATATTCCAAAAATGCGTTTAAAACATCGCTACCGTATTGTCGTTGGTGTTTTTGGCTCGATGATTGCCCACACCATTGAAATTTGGATTTTTGCGGTGGTTTACTACTGGATGCATCACTCGCTGCAATGGGGCCGCTTAACAGGCAAGTTTGATGGTAGCTTGATGGACTGCGTGTATTTCTCGTTTACGGTATTTAGCACCGTCGGTTTTGGCGATATTGAACCGAGCGGCGACTTACGCTTTTTGGCCGGCATTGAATCCTTAACTGGTTTGGTATTAATTACTTGGTCTGCTTCATTTTTGTTTTTTGAGATGCAACGCTATTGGACTACCAGAGACTAAATTCGTGACCTAGGCCAGCACGACTAGCATGTCCACTCTGACGCCGCTTGCTTGCAAACGGCGTCAGCCTAAGGTCTATCAATTAAAATTTAAACTGTTGAATATCGCTTAAAAAGGGCCCATTGCCGCCGGTGTTTCCACCCGTCACAAAAACCTTGTTGCCAAGCGCAGTTGCGCTTTGATGCCGGCTTGCTTGATAGCCAACGGCCAGCTTTTGCCAGCGCTGCAAAGAAAAATCATAACTGTAACTGGCATCCATTTGGCTGTAGTCGCCAAAAACGAGCAGCTGGTTACCGCTGACCACCGCCGAATGTGCACTAATGGGTTGTGGCAAATCTGGCAACTGCTCCCGACGTCCAGTCGTAGGCTGATAACGCTCAAACAACGGTAAACTCTTTTGACCGTCATAACCGCCAACCAAATAAACCCAGTCATCTTTGACCACGGCACGCGTGGCCCGAGCCACGGCTAAGTCAGCGAGACGACGCCACTTTTTTGTTTTTAAATCAAATGATTGTACCCAAGGTGTCGCCACTTCTTGCATCGAACCGGTATGATAGCGATAATGAGTACCACCGAACACGATGATTTTCCCTTCAAACAATACTGCGCTGCCATACGCAGTCGCCCCTGCCATTTTGCTGACAATACTGACTTGATTGGTGTTGAGATCCAACATCTCCACAAAGTTACGGGCGTTCGTATGTCCAGGGCCATCACCGTCACCACCCAAAATATAAATCTGCTGCTCCCCAGCATAAACGGCACTGAAATAACGTCGTGGCATGACTTTTACGTCGAGCTTCCTCTGTTCGCCCGTTTTAGGATTGAGGATCTCAACATCCGCCAGAAAACCGCGGCGATTCGAGCCTGCTAAGGTGATCAGTTGTTTGCCATCGGTGACCGTGGCATGGCCGTAACGAGGTTCGAGCATGGTTAAAGCGGTGTTGTTGTTCGTCGGCATTTGACTACAAGCGCTGAGAAACAGCGACACTAAGACAACGTTGGTCAATTTAAATGGTTTAAAGTGCATAACAATCCTTTGCGATCATGAGAAAATAAAATTAACGCAATCAGCTTACAATAAATAAACCTAATGACAATAACTAGAGTGCTGAAAAATTGCCCACACAAAAGTGGTAGCAAGCTGCTGATTATTTTTATCTGTGGGCCAGATTAAGTATTGCTATCGGCTACATCTGCCGGCGGCCCTTAGCTCAAAGCAATAAACGCCGCTGCCTTCCACCGAATATCGCACCGGACCCAACCTATTCACTTGCAAATTTACCTGTACTTTTAAGCCCTAACCGATATAATACGCGCCGCTCTTTTGAGCGTTCTTTATACACTGTTCTTTATACAATAAGGTAATCCTATGCATCCGATGTTAAACATCGCTGTTCGTGCTGCGCGTGGCGCAGGCAATATTATCGCGCGTGCTTGTGGTCAACTGGACATGGTTCAGACCATTCAAAAAGGTACCAACGACTTTGTCACCAACGTCGACAAAGAAGCCGAACAGGCCATCGTCAATATTCTACGCAAGTCATATCCAGATCATGACATCATTGCGGAAGAAGGTGGCGAATACACCAACAACAATAGTGATTACCAATGGGTCATCGACCCACTCGATGGCACCACCAACTTTATCAAAGGCATTCCTCATTTTGCTGTATCTATTGCACTGCGTTACCGCGGCAAGTTAGATCAGGCCGTTATTTTTGATCCATTGCGTGGTGAAGTGTTTACCGCTAGCCGTGGCGGTGGCGCCCAACTGAATGGTCGTCGTATTCGTGTGACCTCATTACCCGATTTAGGTGGCACTATCCTCGCTACCGGTTTTCCGTTTAAGCATAAACACCATTTAGACGCGTACACCGAAACTTTCAAAACCTTCTTCACCGAAGCTGCGGATATCCGTCGCACCGGCTCTGCCGCGCTCGATTTAGCTTATGTCGCTGCCGGCCGTTTTGATGGTTTCTGGGAAATTGGTTTACGGCCATGGGATATCGCTGCCGGCGAACTGATCGTGCGTGAAGCCGGTGGTTTAGTCAGCGATTTTGTCGGTGGCAATAATCAAATGAAGAGTTGCAATATTGTCGCAGCAAGTCCAAAAGTACTGCAAGCGATGCTCAAGGGCATGCGTCCACATCTCACCGATTCGTTAATGAAATAACAGTGCCAGAAATTGGTAAGATGTTGTTTTCAAGCCATAAAAAAACCGCCTATCGGCGGTTTTTTTATGGCTTCTAACATGATTTTTGGGATGCTATCTACCCATGCTAAGCCCATGCAAATTGGCTAACATGTCGGTTTTTCCTGCGGTAATCCTGCATTGACCCAAGCAGAATAACCACCCGCTAAACTTAACACGTCGGTATAGCCCATTTTTTGCAAGACATCCGCAACGAGCGCTGAACGAAAACCACCGCCACAATACAACACTAAGGTTTGTTGTTTGTCCTGCACTGCAGCTTCGATATCACGTTCAATAATACCTTTGCCTAGATGCATCGCTTGCGGTAAATGTCCGGCCTGCCATTCGCGGTCTTCGCGCACATCGATGAGTACACAAGGCCGTTGATGTTGCTGGAATTCTTCAATGGTAATTTCTTTGACCCGGCTTTTAGCATCGTCAACCAGCGCCAGAAAACCTACATTGTGTTGTTTAGTCACGGTATCTGCTCCAACAAATCACTATGTACTTTGGGTACACACCACGGAATCAAACCACAGTATCTCATCCTTGCATTCGGTAGCTATTACAGCGGCTGAATGTAAGAAGTATGGGGGCAGGTACTGCCCCCATTGGATTACAACGAAGCGGTACCTTCGCCTTCTTTTTCAATCACGGTTGGTAGCAAATCTTCACGGCTCGCACCAAGAATAACTGCTATCGCACTGGCAATGTAAACCGAAGAATAAGTACCGATGGCAATACCAAACAGCAACGCTGTGGCAAAACCATGGATCATCGGCCCGCCCATATAAAACAACACAATCAGCGTTAATGCGGTAGTAAATGAGGTCATGGTCGTTCGGCTTAAAGTGGAGGTAATGGCTTCATTCACCGTCTCATCGACCGTTGCATCACGTAATTTACGGAACATTTCGCGAATACGGTCAAACACCACAATGGTATCGTTGATGGAATAACCAATCAGCGCCAGAATGGCTGCGAGCACCGTTAAGTCAAATTCCAGCTGGAATACAGAGAATAAACCAAGCGTGATAATCACGTCATGCAATAACGACGCAACAGCACCAACCGACAACCGCCATTCAAAGCGTGCCGCGACATAAATGAGTATCCCCACCAAAGCCGCAAGAATGGCTAAAAAACCGTCCTCTTTGAGTTCATCGCCCACAGATGAACCAACCACGTCGACTTTACGCACCGTGACCGGTGTTGCGGCAACCGTGTTGATGGTGGTCAAAATTTGCTCACCAATGGCTTTTTGATCCAAATCAGCGCGTGGCGCAATTCGAATCATCACATCTTGGCTAGTGCCAAAATAAGCCACTTGCGCGTCGGCAAAACCATTCGCAGCTAATGCGCCACGTACTTTGCTTAATTCCGCGGCTTGCTCGAATTGCACTTCGATGACGGTACCGCCGGTAAAGTCCAGCCCCAGATTTAAACCTTGAGTGAACAGGCTCACCAATGAACCCAACACTAAAAAAGTGGAAAATATCAGCGCCGGGATCTTCAACTTCATAAAGTTGATGGCAGATTTAAAGATAAATAATCTCATAGTTGTATCCTCAAACCGGCAGACTGTTGCCGCGACGTTGACCCCAGATCAGGTTAACAATCACCCGGGACAACACCACTGCGGTGAAAATGGACGTACAAATACCCAATGCCAATGTGACCGCAAACCCCTTCACCGGGCCGGTACCAATGCCAAATAAGATTAAGGCGACCAATAAGGTGGTGATGTTTGAGTCGGCAATGGTGGCAAAAGCACGGTTATACCCTTCATGGATAGCATGCACCGCCGAGCGCCCTTCGGCCAATTCTTCTCGAATTCGCTCGAAAATTAACACGTTGGCATCAACTGCCATCCCTACGGTCAACACAATACCCGCCATCCCAGGCAACGTCAGCGTGGCCCCTGGAATCATCGACATCACACCAATCAATAACACCACGTTGGCCGCGAGCGCGACGTTTGCTACCAAACCAAAAGCCTTGTAGTAAATCACCATGAAAATAAGCACCGCGAGCATGCCCCACATAATGGCGTTGGTACCAAGGTCGATATTTTCCTGACCCAAGCTAGGGCCGACAGTCCGCTCTTCCACAATCAGAATGGGCGCAATCAAAGCACCGGCGCGCAGCAGCAACGCTAGGTTTTGTGCTTCACCCGGTGCATCTAGACCGGTAATACGGAAGCTACGACCAAGGCGTGCCTGAATAGTCGCGATACTGACCACTTCTTGTTTTTTCTCAAGAATGGTTTTGCCTTCCGCGTCTTTTTTATCGGTCGGTTTGTATTCAATAAAAACAGTGGCCATTGACTTCCCGATGGCATCTTTGGTGGCCGTTGAAAATGAATTGCCACCTTTGGCGTCCAAATCAATATTGACCTGTGGTCGGCCATTTTCATCAAAACCACTGTTGGCGCCCACAATGTGATTGCCGGTTAGCATGATGCGTTTTTGCAGTACCACTGGGTTGCCGGCACGATCTTTAAATAATTCAGAGGAAGGTGGTACCCGACCGGCGACGGCACTTTGCACATCGGCAGTTTCGTCCAGCAGGCGAAACTCTAAGGTTGCGGTAGCCCCTAAAATCTCTTTGGCGCGGGCGGTATCTTGCACACCAGGCAGTTGCACCACAATACGCTCAGCGCCCTGACGTTGTACCAGCGGTTCAGCCACACCAATCGCATTCACCCGATTACGGATAATGGTGATGTTTTGCGCGACCGCATCTTCACGCAGCGCTTTTACTCTTGCTTCGCTAAACGCGGCTACTAAAGTGAAGTCATCACCTTCTTTGTAGGTCATATCTTGGTCTTTGGTCGATAGCAGCGTTTTAGCGGCAGTGACATCCTGCTCGTTTCGAAAACCAATCACGACTTGCTGTTTGACTAAATCAGCGGTCACTGAACGGTAACGAATTTTCGCTTCGCGTAAATCGACCCGATAAATTTGCACCAAGTCGTTGACGTTTTTATCCATCGCAGTTTTCATGTCCACTTCCATCAGGAAATGCACACCACCACGTAAGTCCAAGCCGAGCTTCATTGGTGTTGCGCCAATATCATTCAGCCATTTTGGGGTCGCCGGCGCCATGTTTAATGCCGTAACAAATTCAGCACCCAGTTCGGCATTCAGCACTTCACGGGCTTTTAATTGATCTTCGGCGCTACCAAAACGGGCCAGAATTTGCCCCTTTTCTAACACCACACTTTTAAAAGCGATGTTGCTTTTTTGCAATGCCTGTTCAAGTTGGCCAACTTTCTCGACCGATACTGCACCGCCACGGGTCGCAGTAATTTGTAATGACGGGTCTTCCGGATAGACATTTGGCAGTGCGTAGATCAATGCGACCGACAACACCACCAAAATCAGCAGATACCGCCAGATTGAATTCTGGTTTAACACTGGGTGATCCTTGTGAAAAAGTCTGAAATTACAGTGACTTCAGCGTGCCTTTTGGCAATACCGCTGTAATGGCGCCTTTTTGTACAGTCACTTCAGTGCTGTCGTTCAAAGCAATAGTCACAAAATCTTTATCATCAGCAATTTTGCTGATGCGCCCAACCAAGCCACCTTGCGTCAGTACTTCATCACCTTTGGCCAAAGCTGCCATCAGGTTTTTTTGCTCTTTCATGCGTTTGGCTTGTGGACGATAGATTAAAAAATAAAAAATCAGACCAAAAGCTACCAGCATGATAATCATGTCAAGGCCGCCGCCAGGTTGGCCGGCTGGTGCTGTTTGTGCATACGCGTTGGAAATAAATAAACTCATGGTTGTCCCCTTAAATTATAAAAATTACGATTCTTTTGATGATTTTATTGGCGCTGCGACTGCCTGTTCAGTTGCCGGAAGCGGTGGTAACACATCCAACGCCGGAACCGTCATGCCCCGTTTCTGATAAAAATCAGCGACAAATGCGTCCAGCTTACCTGCAGCAATAGCATCACGTAAACCTTGCATCAGAATTTGATAATGGCGCAAGTTGTGGATGGTATTGAGGCGTGCACCGAGGATTTCATTGCAACGGTCCAGATGATGGAGATATGACCGAGAATAACTTTTACAAGTGTAACAGTCGCATTCTGCGTCTAAAGGAGCAATATCGTCCTTATATTTAGCATTGCGGATCTTCACCACGCCACTATTGACGAATAAATGACCATTACGGGCATTGCGGGTTGGCATCACGCAGTCAAACATATCGATACCGCGGCGAACCCCTTCTACCAAATCTTCTGGTTTACCGACCCCCATCAGGTACCGCGGTTTATGCACGGGTAACTGATCGGCGGTGTGGTTCAGAATTTTGATCATTTCATGCTTCGGCTCACCGACTGATAAACCACCGATGGCATACCCATCAAAGCCAATCTCTTCTAAACCCTGCAGTGACACATCTCGCAAGTTCGGATACATGCCACCTTGGATAATGCCAAACAATGCCGAAGGGTTGTCACCATGCGCGTCTTTACTACGCTTAGCCCAGCGCAACGACATTTCCATTGATTTTTTGGCTTCTTTTTCAGTTGCCGGATAAGGGGTACATTCATCGAAAATCATCACGATGTCTGAGCCAAGCGCGGCTTGCACTTCCATCGATTTTTCGGGGGTTAAAAATATTTTTTCGCCGTTCAGCGGCGAGCGAAAAGTCACCCCTTCTTCTTTGATTTTACGCAGTTCACCCAAGCTAAATACCTGAAAACCGCCAGAGTCGGTCAGAATAGGCTTCTGCCATTGCATAAAGTCATGTAAATCACCATGTTTTTTGATGATTTCAGTACCAGGACGCAGCATTAAATGAAAAGTATTGCCCAAACAAATCTGTGCGCCGGTCGCATCGAGCTCTTCCGGCGTCATGCCTTTGACGGTACCGTAAGTACCCACGGGCATAAAAGCTGGCGTTTCAACGACACCGCGCTCAAACACCATCCGGCCACGACGGGCTTTGCCGTCGGTTGTTAATAATTCAAATTTCACGTTAACCTCATTTGGCCGGAAAAACAGTCCAGCACCATTTAAAAACCGGCCGATTGTAGCAGAAAGATTGGCCGAACCCTACCCTTTGCCATAGCGCCCAAACGCCTTGTGCCGCAGCGAGGTTTGCCTCATTTTTCGGGCGCAAATCCTGCACAAAAAGCGTACGAAATTTGGTGGAAACGGCGTTATTTTACCGCGGCCATTGCTGTTGCAATGACTTTAGCTACCGCCGTCAAATCCATTTACAGAATCAACATCGCATCGCCGTACGAATAAAACCGATATTGCTCAGCAATGGCCGTTTGATAAGCCTGCATCACAAAATCGCGGCGGCTAAACGCCGAAACCAGCATGATTAACGTTGATTCCGGTAAGTGGAAGTTCGTGATCAACGCATCCACCACTTCAAACTGATAACCCGGATAAATGAAAATACTGGTGTCACCGGCATAGGCTTGCAGCGGTTGCTGTTGCGCCTTGGCAAACTGCGCGGCGGATTCGAGTGAACGTACTGAAGTAGTGCCGACCGCAATCACTTTATTGCCACGCGCTTTACAGGCGGCAATTTTGTCAACTACATCGCTTGGCACTTCAAAATATTCAGCATGCATCTGATGTTCAAGCACGTTATCGACCCGCACCGGCTGAAAAGTACCAGCACCCACATGCAAAGTGACAAAAGCAAACTCGACACCTTTTGCCTGCAGTGCATCGAGCAGCGGTTGGTCAAAATGCAGACCCGCAGTTGGCGCAGCAACAGCGCCCGGTTTTTCGTTATAGACCGTCTGATAACGCTCCCGATCCGATGCTGCATCCGGCCGGTCGATATAAGGTGGCAGCGGCATATGCCCTAGCCGCTCTAACATCACCAGCACTGGTTCATCGGAGGTGAGCCGAAGCTCAAATAACTCACCATGGCGCTGTACCATTTCCACTTCAGCATCATTTTCCAGCACTAACAAATTGCCCGCTTTGGGCGCTTTACTGGCTCTGACATGGGCTAAAAATCTTTTTTCATCCAAAATTCGTTCAACCAACACTTCAACCTTGCCGCCGGAAGCTTTCTGGCCAAAAAGCCGGGCCGGGATCACGCGGGTGTTGTTAAACACCAACAAATCACCTGGCGTAAAGGCAGCCAAAATATCGGTGAAATGTTGATGTTGGAGCTCGCCGGTGTGGCGATTTAACTGCAGTAATCGGCTAGCAGAACGCTCAGGTTGAGGGTAACGGGCAATTAGCTGCTCAGGCAGCTCAAAAGAAAAATCGGTACGTAGCATAAGGTAGTCCGCTTTACTGACAAACTATGAAAAAGGGTCGTCATTGTACTTGGCTGCGCCTGTGAACTCAAATCAGCCAGCCACAAAACCCGCGATGCAAACGTTCGAACAGCAGGCTATCGTGAACATACACATCAATTATGGCGACGGTTGGCAAAGTTGCAGTGCTCACAATGCTTTTTACATCACAATTATCTGAACTATAATCGATGACATCTATGCAAGTGGCAGGATGCCAAATGAGGCTGAGATCAAAATGGATTTATGGTTTGCCGGATGGTTATTTGTTTGTAGCTTATTGATTTTAAGCTGGTATTGCTATCAATTGGCCATTGAAAAAGGCTATCACCCTTGGTTATTTGCGGTACTTGGCCTACTCCCGGTCCTGAATTTTTTCTCATTAATACTGTTGTATTTGTTACCGGACCGGCGTGCCGACGAGCATCGTGTGTACTTCAGCAAACACCGGCAACGCCCTTAATCGAGCCGCAGAAACGGCGGATTCAGCTTGCATGGTCCGCCACACATTTGTCTTGCAGCACTTCGGCAATCAGTGCAGCCATCAGTTTATAGCTATGGGCCTTACTGGACGTTGGTCGCCAAGCGACCCCGATATCACGATAGGCGGTGGCATTTTGTGGCGCTTGGCTAATCAATTGTGTCCCTTCCAATAAACCGCTATTAATCGCCATCTGTGGCATAAAAGTGACACCAAGCTTGTTATTCACCATTTGGGTCAGAGTATGCAGGCTGGTTGCAAAAAACGGATTTACTTTGCGTGAATCTTCCAGCTCACATGCCTTTACCGCATGGCCGGTTAAACAATGCTCGCGCTCCAGTAAAAAGATACTTTCGTCTGGCCACTGTGAGATATCCTGCTGGAAACCCCGCCCCAGCCAGTCTTGATGCAGCACCAATTTAAAACCATCTTGTGCCAGCACTTCGGTGTGAAAAGCCCCGGTTTCATAAGGCAGTGCCAGCAACACCATATCCAGCCGACCTTCGGCAAGGCCTTGCAATGAATTATCCGAAGTGTCTTCGCGCAGTAATAACTGCAGTTCAGGATAACGTTCACGGCACAGTGTCATCACTTCGCTCAGCACAAAAGGCGCAATCGTCGGGATACAACCCAACCGAAATGGTCCAGTCATGGGTTTACCCTGATGTCGGGCAAAATCGGTGAGTTCTTCACATTGTTCAATGATATAACGCGCTTGACGAACGACATCTTCGCCCAAGGGGGTGAAAATAAAAGTTTTATGGTCGCGTTCCAGCAGCTGTGCATTCATCGTTTCTTCAAGATTAGCAATGGCCGCACTTAACGTAGATTGCCCAATATAACAAGCGTCGGCCGCACGGCCAAAATGTTGATGCTCATGCAGAGCCAGGAGATATTGGAGCTGTTTTATACTAGGCAAGCGCTTCATCAGATTTTCCGCAGCAAAGGGTACTTTGTACCTGTAATACCGATGAATTTGATGCTAGAGCAATTGGTGGGACACTGCAAGTGCATTCATTGACCTCGCCAAAAAAACAACAACCCGCCAAAGCGGGTTGTTGTTTTACACAGGCCTTGCTGAGTGCAGTGGTTATAGCAACCCCATAACCGTCTTGATGATATAGAAAAACACAATCGACAAAAAAGCACCGATTGGTAATGTCACGACCCAAGAGATAAAAATATTGCGCACAACACCCAGATTTAACGCGGCAATACCACGGGCCATACCAACCCCTAATACGGCGCCAACCAGAGTTTGCGTGGTCGAAATAGGTAAACCCATCCCAGAGGCAATCACCACCGTACTGGCTGCTGCAATTTCAGCAGCAAAACCACGACTTGGCGTTAAATGTGTAATGTTTTCACCAATGGTACGAATCACTTTAGCGCCTAAAGTCGCCAGACCAATCACAATACCAATAGCACCCAACGGCAAAATCCACCAAGCCAACGACACTTTATCTAAAATTTGTCCGCCCGATTGAATAATGCCAACCACCGCAGCCAAAGGCCCTATCGCATTTGCAACATCGTTGGAACCATGCGCAAAAGCCATACAACAAGCGGTGAAAATCATCAGAATACCGAAAATACGCTCGACGTTGGTAAAGTGCATTTCTTTGTCTGCCGCTGGATCAATTTTCAGTCGGCTAATCGCGATTTTACCAAGTACACCAACGGATACCGCGATGGCTAAACATATCCATAAGCCTTCAGCGGTCGTTAGATTAAGTCCAACGTGTTTCAAACCTTTTGAAACTGTCACATACGCCATAATAAACGCGGCGAATACCATGTAAAACGGCACGTATTTTTTGGCACTGTCTAATGGACTTTCAGTATCAAAAATAAGTTTTTGTGCGCTCATAAAAATTAAGTAGGCCACGATACCAGACAAAATGGGGGTAACCACCCAGCTGCCAACAATACCACCTACTTCATTCCAATGAACGTAATCCATACCCACGCCGACTGACGCAAAACCGATAATTGCACCAACAATAGAATGAGTGGTTGAAACCGGCCAGCCAAAATAAGAAGCAACCAATAACCAGGTTCCCGCCGCCAAAAGCGAGGCGATCATGCCGTAGACCAACAACTCCGGAACCGGTGCAAACGCTGCGGCATCAACGATACCACTACGAATAGTTGAAGTAACCTCACCACCGGCCAACCAAGCGCCGGCAGCTTCAAATACTGCCGCGACAATTAATGCTTGTTTGAGCGTTAACGCTTTTGAACCGACGGATGTGCCCATGGCATTTGCCACGTCATTGGCACCGACACCATAGGCCATAAAGAAACCGAATAAAGCGGCAAGAACCAGCAAATAACTGCCGTATTGAGCCAAAATTTCCATAATAAAATACCCTTGGAATTAACGAGCTAACATGATTTCAAGCCGTGAACCAACCCGCAGGGCTGTGTCCGCCAGATCGCCGACCCACTCTAAAGTGCGGTAGAGGAACATCACATCAACCGGATTTAACTCAGCTTCAGCTTTGCGCACGAACTTGCGCAGACTAATTTGCATTTGATCGGTATCATGTTCAATTTCATCGATTTTTTCGACCATTTTGATCACTAAATCAACTTCACGGCCACGAAAACCGGTTTCCAATAACTCATCTAATTCGTTAATTGCTTCACAGGCTAATGCAACAGCGTCGATACAACGCAGTAAATAAGCATTAAATTCAGCCTGAATCGGCTGTGGGATTTCCAGCTCCCGACCCAATACCCGACCGGTAATGTCTTTGGCTTTGTTGGCGATTTTATCCTGTTGCGACACCAGCTCGAGAATATCAGTACGCTCAACCGGTAAAAATAAGCCACGGGGTAAGTGGACCCGAATATCACGTTTTAATTTGTCGGCGTCTTTTTCCAGCGCGACGATGGTCTTCCTGACTTCCGCTGCAGTATCCCAGTCCTTGTTATACACAGCTGCAAAAAATGGCAGTAACTGCTCACTTGTCGCGAGTACTTTGCGGATATGCTCTTCGATCGGCTTAATTGGAGATTTTGCGAAAACAGCCAAAAATGCACTTGGCATAGGTTTGCCTCTTGGTTTTAATGTGGACGAAAGTCGGCGCGCATTGTACTGCAATCAATCATGAATAAAAACGACATCAGGCAGTAAAATGATGAAGCCAGAGTGAATTTTAGTCAGATCTGGCGATTAAGTGTCATTTTTATTTCAACACCCGTCATTTTCATCAACTACGAGCGTTTTGTTCTAAAATCTGCTCGTCACTATGACGAACATCTTTGCCTTTGACAAAAGAGATCACGTATTCGGAAATGTTTTTACAACGATCGCCAATCCGCTCCAATGAGCGCGCCGACCATAATACATTCATTATTTTCGGGATTGATCGCGGATCTTCCATCATATATGTCATTAATTGCCGAGTGATCGCTTCATATTCTCGGTCCACTTTTTTGTCTTCTTTATAGACAGTAAGCGCTGCCTCAACGTCCATCCGCGCAAACGCATCCAACACGTCATGCAGCATCTGTGCAACGTGACGCCCCATATTCTCCAGATTAACCAGCAAATCTTGTTGCGCACTACTAAAAGACTCTAACGCTACTTTAGCAATCCGCTCTGCTTCATCACCAATCCGCTCTAAATCGGAAATAGCGCGGATGATGGCCATAATCAACCGTAAGTCGCTGGCTGCTGGCTGGCGTTTTGCGATAATACGCGTACATTCACCATCAATACGAATTTCCCATTCGTTCACTTTTATATCAGTGTCGATCACCTGACGCGCTAGCTCAGGGTCGCTGGTGGCAATTGCCGTCAAGGCATCAGACAATTGTTGTTCAATCAAGCCACCCATCGCCATCACGTGGTTGCGGATCTGCTCAATTTCTTCATTAAACTGGCTGGAAATATGTTTGGTAAGATTCAGCTTATCCATCATGGACTCCTCATTAGCCCCTTCATTCTTGCAGATACAGGGGGGTGTTGCCTTCTTTTACTTGCCAAGTCACATAGGACACCTATGCTGCTGGAATCGAGCTTACGCGCCGCCGAACTACTTGCTCAATGAGTGGCGGCGCTTATGTACCGGCTTAGCCAAAACGACCGGTAATGTAATCTTCAGTTTGTTGCTCTGACGGATTTGTGAACATTTTGTTTGTCGCATCAAATTCAATCAGATCGCCCATATACATAAACGCAGTATAGTCAGATACACGCGCTGCTTGTTGCATGTTGTGCGTCACAATGACGATGGTGTAACGGTCTTTTAATTCGTAAATAAGCTCTTCAATTTTCAAGGTTGAAATAGGATCCAACGCCGAGGCGGGTTCATCCAGCAGCAACACTTCCGGTTCAATGGCAATGGCACGAGCGATCACCAAACGTTGTTGCTGACCACCCGACAG
>JBBKWN010000067.1:0-34589 GCA_037968955.1 Rheinheimera sp.
GACCTGCAACATCAACATCAACATAAACATCAACATCAACATCAACATATCAATGGTAAGCGTCGGCGTCCGCGCTGCGTGTGGTCGTTGGTTTATTTATCAGCCCCCCAGATTTCAGCAAAAACATCACTTCTATTGCCTGTCGCTTCGCACATACCACGCCGCTGACGTTCACACACTGTGGATGCTAAACGGGTATTTTTAACAGCCCTCGACGGTGTCCTGTTGAAAATTTAGCACTTTGGCGACTAAAAACAGTTAATCTATGTCTTTGATTGCCCAACGCTTAGGTGTTTATATGTTGCAAAATTTGCAAACTAAAGTACTCGAACTATGGCTGCAAGTGCAGCAACCTGCCGTTTGGTGGCAGCTTATTTGTATTGTGCTCGCGATTACATTTGCGTCACTTACCTATCGGCGAATTAGTCAGCATTTAACCCGACATCCAAAAATACGCACCGGTGTACGCAAGTTGATGGTTAATGGCGGCCAGCGGTTAATTTGGGCGTTGTCGGCGCTACTGATTTTACTACCAAGCAAACTCGTGCTACATCTGCTGCTACTGCCCAATCAGTTGTTGGAATTAGCCATTGCCATTGTGTTGGCACTAGCCGTGATCCGCTTGGGCGTCTATTTACTGCGACAAACTTTTTATGCCAGTCCACTGCTGAAATCTTCGGAAAATGTATTAACCGGTATTATTTGGCTGGCTGTGATTTTGCATCTATTAGGCTGGCTCGATGCCAGCTTAAAACTGATGGATGATATTGGCATGACCGTCGGCACCACCTATGTGTCGTTATTGTCGAGTTCAAAGTTGATTATTGTGGTGTTACTGACCTTTACCATTGCTTTGTGGCTGGCTGAATTTCTCAACAAACAACTGCGTAAAATGACCCATATCTCCCCGAGCTTACAAGTAGGGTTTGCCAAATTTATTAAATTCACCTTGGTGGCGCTGGCATTTGTGTTAGCGCTTAATGCCGTGGGTTTTGATTTAGGCTCACTGGCGGTGTTTGGTGGTGCTTTAGGCGTCGGCGTTGGTTTTGGTTTACAACGTATTGCCTCTAATTTTATCAGTGGTTTTATCTTAGTGTTTGACCGCTCGATTAAACCCGGCGATGTCATTACCGTCGGTGGCAATTTTGGCACGGTAGAGCAATTGCATGCACGTTATGTGGTGGTCCGAAACCGTGATGGTGTGGATACCTTGATCCCCAATGAAAACTTAATTACTTCAGAGGTGATTAACTGGAGTTATGCCGACCGCAATGTACGGGTCGTCATCAAGGTCCAAATTAGTTACGACGACGAGCCTAAAACAGCGATGGCATTGTTATTAGAATGCGCCAATTCATCCAGCCGAGTGTTGCTGCAGCCGCCACCTTTGGTACTGCTCGCTGACTTTGCCGATAGCGGTGTCGAATTGCACCTCAAAGTGTGGATAGCCGATCCGGAAAATGGCACCGATCCGGTGCGCTCTGAAATTAACCTCGCCATTTGGGATGCTTTTAAAGCCGCAGGCATTACCATTCCATACCCACAACGAGATTTACACTTAAAATCAGCAGTGCCGTTAAATTTGCAATCTAACAACAGCACCAGCTAGTGCATCCCGGTTTGTAACTAAAGAGCCTTTGACCAACACCACAGCAAGCAGCGGGTGTGGTGTGGTGTGGTGTGGTCACTGCGCTGACAAGATTGTCAGTGGACAGCAATAACAATCAACAACAATCAACAACAATACCTGTCACCAACAGCAGAGGCCAAGCAGGGTTTAGTCCGGCCCTTGATACACCGATTGTGGCCCTTGCACCCGATGTTGTGCAAACGCCTGATGCACACGCTCTGTGACTTCCGATTCAAACCTTTTTTCGTAAGACACATCCAAAACATAAGCTTTGAGCAAAGCTCGGGTATAAAACACATTCCCCGCTAACTGATCTTTAAACAGCACCACCACCGGTTTTTCTAGATACACCGAACGACTGGCAATAGCTGCTTCGCGTACCAGTTTTTCTACCAGCTTTAAATCGCTGGTCGGGCTGACAAAAAAAGTGACTTCAACTTGCATATCTAAAGCGCCGGCATTGGCTGATGTCACTGGACTGTTCATAAATTGGCTATTTGGTACCGTGACAATCGAGTCGTCTAAGGTTCGAATACGGGTCGATCGCACACCAATGGCCAAGACATCACCATAAATATCACCAAATTTCACCCGATCGCCCACCCGAAACGAGCGGTCAAACATCACAATAAAACCGGAGAGTAATGACGCGGCCACATCTTTCGCACCAATGGCAAAGGCTAAGCCAATCGAGCCGCCGATGGCCAGCGCCGCTTCTTTGGAGCGAAACAATAAAAAAATGGCGAGCGCTATCGACCCAATCACCAGCACAAAATTGGTCATGGTGGTGATTTGTTCAATTCGCAAACGGTAATCTGGAAACGCCTTGGCAAGACGACTCGACATGACTTTTAACGACTTGGCCAATAAGAACGAAACAAACAGCACCACGAATGAAATTAGCAGTCTTGAAAAATCAAAAGCGGCAAAAATTTCTGATGGATCATTGGTCATAGCTGATGTCCTTTAAATAAAAACTGGCGTTTTAGCAGATAGTTCTCCACCGCTCGGGTCCAAAAACTTTCCACATGCCAACCTGCCCGCTCACCTTCATCAAAACTAAACACAATGCCGTGTGGCACCAACTCTTCAATGCGCCGCCGAACGTTATCTTCATCATCATTCAACACCTGCGTCAGACCTTTTAACGTCAAGCCATTATGTTCAATCAGCGCCGCCAGTGTCATTAACGTCACATCGGATAAATTTTCTAGCACCCTTTGCTCTGGGACATCGAATAATTTAATCGATAACTTTTCCTGGTGCAGAAATAACGATGCCTTCCAGTAATACAAGGCTTGGCGCGGATTACCACGCGTATAATCCCATAAGATGCGGAAATACAAATTGCGATTTTTCTCCTCCAGCGCCAATTGCTGCGGTTCAGTTAACTGCGTGGCCGCTTTAACTTGCAGCTGTTGAAAGCTAGGAGCGCCCTGGTGGTATTGGTGATGGCGACATAAAATCAGCGACTTCAACTGTTCTTCGCTGACGCCACTCATGTAAATCACCTCGCTAAAACATGTCGCGCCACGGACACCTTGGCGGGCAATCGACCAAGCATAAGACGTAAAAGTCGCTATCCACATATGCCGAGCAGACGTTTGCAGCAGCAGATCGATGATAAATGAAAAAGCTTGAAAGCCATCCACTTTCCGCAGCAAGCAGTTTTCAACGTTTTCCAGCGCGATCACCGACGGCGGCAAAGTATTGAGGGCTTGGATCAACTCAGCACCGCTATTGATCGGTCGTCCATCGAGCAATTCACTGCTTAAACGATGACAAATTTCCGCCACACTGGTGTCGCCGGTGTGAATGCGCGAGTGCAGATAAGTCAGCTGATGTTTACGGACAAATTGCGCAATCACTTCCGATTTGCCGACGCCGCGATCACCACATATTAAAATCCGCGTCGCCCCACCGTTGTCACACCATTCGGTATAAGCCTTATCTAAAGTTTCGTCGATGTCACTGCGGGCAACATACCAATTGGGCTCTGCCGCTTTGCGAAAATCAAACGCTTGCCAATAAGGTTCCGGGAAACGACTGGCGTTAAGCTGCGCCGCATAACGACGATGTTGTCGTTCAATAATGGCGCGGCTTAACATGGCTTGGAAACTACGGGTCATCTCCAATTCCGTTAGACGTTCGGCTAAAATACGCCACGCCACTCGATACACACCCACTCCGCCGCCGAACATTAATACCAACGGTTCCCAAAATTTATCCTCGGATTGCTGACTAATCTCACGCCAACGTTGCGATGTATTCGCTTTGGTATTCATCTCCCGCCAAGCAAGCCGATTGCGCCACACTCCGACAAACATAATTGTAATCGCCACGACCACCAATATTTTATCGAGGTAGAAACTCGATAAATTCACGCTGAGCATGGTGCTTAATACAATGCTGCCAAGCCCGCTAATTAGCCAATACAACAAATACACTTTGGGTAAATATTCAAACACCGCTTCTAATGCGGCAACATCGTCAGCAAATTTCTGTTTACGCAGTTGCCGTTGACTGAGCAAGGGGCTGATGTAATCAACCAGACCAAATAATAAGAAAAATATCACCACATGGTTGAGCATTGGCAAGGCGTAAGCCGCTGCTTCAAAACCTAAACTAATGCTCAAATCAACGGCAATATTACCGGCAAATAACAACACAATAAAAATATACAGATCGGAAAATACATTCATCAACCAGCGAAAGAACTTGACGATTTTTGGGTGACTAAATTGGTTTAATAACACCTTGCGACAGACCAAAATAATTTGGCGCCGCCGAAAGAACAACCAGCCGATCAAGCCGCACATCAACACCAGTCGAAAAACGTGGGTCAGTTTATTAAAGCGAAATTGCTGATTAGCCAGTTGCTCAGCATGGGTGCTCTGAAAGGCAGAGCGCCACAACCAAAAACTAACACTCGATGCCACCGTCTCTAATTCAACTAACACCGGTTCAGACTGATTAATAACAAAGGCATAATCAGCAATGACTTTGGTAATTAACAGACCACGTAACGCTAACAACTCATCGCGATAACGTTGCTGCCACACCACGGCCTGCCAGATTTGCACGGTTTTATCGCGCAGATAACGGTCGTATTCCAATTGAAAAGTGATGCGTTTTTGCTGGATTTGTTGGATTAAATCACGCGCAGCGTCATTGTCGGTATCCCGTACTTGTACCGTGGGTACTTGGCTTAAGTCATTGATCACGGTCGTTTGCACAAAATATTTTTCGACAAAGCCGCTTTGTGTGCGAACCACCGAATTCGACTGCGCCAGCAATTGTCGTAACTTTAACCGTGAGCTACTAAAGTCCTGCGAGCCTGGCCGGAAATACTCGTTTTCAATCGCTTCGCCAATGTCGGCCGACGTGAGCTGCCAGGACTTCACTTCGGCACTAAAATTGGCTTGAATAGCGCCAAGTTGCTGTCTTAACTGGTTTAAAACAGTGAACTGATTCTCAATGGTTAACCGAATGGACAACAACTTGAGTTGTCGTTCATCGGCAGTGACGGCTAGCGCTTGTTGAATATGTTGGGTATTTTTCGCAAGTTCACGTGCCTCGGTCTTCGCCGAAGCTAGGTTTTGCCGTGAGTCCTGTTCATTATCCACAATAAACTTTTTCGAAATAGCATCGGCTAACAGTTGTTTACGTTGCTGTGCCGAGGCGTGTAGCCACTGGAGTTGCAACCGCATAAAGTCAACTGATAGCTGTAGCTTTGCATCGACACTGTCGCTCGCCGCTTGTTGCTCTAATAACGTTTGTAAGCGACCTTCTAGTCGCTTGCGATCAGCCTCCGGCTCAAAATCATCTGCCAACCAAGTTGCCGGTAAACTTTGTGCAACCGCTCCGATGCCAATCAGTTGTTTTTCAAATAAGGCATTAAGGATTTTTATTTTTGCCGCTATGTCGCCGTTGGCTGACGGGCTGCCTGAAGCATTGTCTGAGGCGCCGCCATCGTTCGCCGCAGTGACCTGCTGCGCATTTTCAGCGTTCACTTTGGCCAGCAACACGTCCGCATCCGCTTGCGCCAAGCGCGCGGCCTCTGCATTTGGGGTTTGCGAAGAGGTTTGCGAAGAGGTTTGAACAGTGCTTTGGGCGACGCTTGGCAAGCTTGGATAAGCTGGCACCGGCGTGTCAACGGCATAGCTAGTAAAGGTCAATGTCAGCAAAGCAAAAAGTGCTAATTTGCCAAGCCGTTGCAACATGGGTGTGACTGTGAGCCATCGCACAGGCGACCGCAGGGACGTAAAATCATTCAGAGCCAAACAATATTTCCTTCATCAGTCGTCACTAAAAACCATGACCCAATGTCATGGCTTATATTTTTACTGCCAAATAATGTTGTTGGCTCTCTCTAGTAGCGACCACCAAACCGTATCAGGTGCGTCAAACTGCAAATCGACCCACAGTTTGGCGAAGATAGTAGTGAAGACCACAACCAATAGCGCAACTAGAACTAAAACCACAACCAACAGCGCGGCAAAAATGCTTCTGGATAAGTGGACTCAACACCGATGACTTACTCCTTAGCAAGCGCATCAACGCGATAAATCCAACACTGAAACCTTATTCAGCCCACGCCAAAAGCCGTAAAAATATTTAGGGCAAATTCTGCCAGCTGCACTATGCCTTTTGGCCGGATTGGAAGCAACTTCATTGTTTTTAAAAACAGTCAATGGCAGCACTGTGGTGTGCCAATATGCCTAATTTCTCGCTGGCGCAGACCGGATTTGCTGCTGACCGGCATCGATGAGGTCTGGACAAGTGCTCTGCAGCTGACATACTCAAACAAATGCCACTTAGGTTTTAAATGGCCATGCTGTCGAAATTGTTTCACCTCTGTGCCTGGTTAACTGTTAGCTTGTTGTGGTCTGGTATGACGCTGCAAGTGCAGGCCAGCAGTTACCAAAACACTCGTTTTAGCTCATTGGCAGAGGAGTTCACCAATGCGCCGGTGACTAGTTTTGGCGTAGCGCAAGATCAACAAGGTTTTATCTGGCTGGCGAATCAGCTCGACGGTCTGCAGCGCTTTGATGGCTACCAGCTGGAAGCTTTTCCGTTAATCAAAGCCGTCAGTTCAAACGAACTGAGTATAAGCACGGTATTGGTCGATGACCAAGACCGACTTTGGGTTGGCACTTGGGGTTATGGGCTGGTGATGTTAGCGCCAGACCGGCTCACACAGCGTCGTTGGCAATTGGCGGGCACCGCTACCCATCCTGCCAATAGCCAAATTCGCAATCTTGATCAAATCCAGACTACCTATCAAGATCAGCAACAGCGGTTATGGGTCGGTACCACGGCTGGCGTCTATTTTCTCGACCGCCAATTACAACGGCGGGAATTACCGCCCCCATTACAAGCAACGCTTGGAAAAGTTCGGATCTGGCAAATTAGCCAGAGTCACGATGGTCAACTGTGGTTGGCAACTTCAAATGGTTTGTACCAAGTCAGCGCTGATTTAGCCGCTCATCAACTCTGGACGTTACAAAATGTGCAATACCCCACAAAAACCAGCCGCTATCAGGAAGTCCGCACTATTTTACCTACCAGCACCGGCGTTTGGTTGGGTACCAGCGACGGTTTGTTTTTACTGGATTTTCGCAGTAACACCATCAAACCACTGCCCCATCATTTCATCAAACTCAGTCGTAGCAACAAACTTGCATTGAACGCCAAAGATCAGTTGCTGATTGGCACCAGCGATGGTCTGTATCAGCTCAATGCGCCTTTTAGCTATCGCCAGCAACTGCAGCAATTATTACCTGCGGTTGATGTTCGCGATGTACTGCCGGACGATAACGAGCTTATTTGGCTGGCCACCCGCAACCGCGGTGTCTTTAAAATCAGCCTACGACAAGACCGCTTTAAGCTGTTAACCGACGCGCAGCAACAATCTTATTTCGAACAAGGCCTACATCGAATTGCCAGCCAATACTATCATCGCGGCACTTTGTGGCTTGGCCTGCAACATCAGGTGCTTAGTTTTGACACTGAGACAAAACAGTGGCAAGTGCATCAATTCCCGGTAGGCAGTCAGGTTAGTTTGGTCACTGGACTGACGGTCGACCCACGTGGTGACACTTGGGCGGCGACCAACGCTGGTTTATTTCGGCTGGAAGGAAAAAAAGGCTTTGTCAAAGAGATACGGCCATTTAGTTTGCTCGGCAACGAGATAGATATCAGTCTGATGTCACTAAGCCATAGCGCCGATGGCACATTAAACCTCGGCTTATGGCAACAAGGGCTGATCCGCTGGCAACCAAAAACACCAGAACAGCCAGCACAACAATTTCCGGTTGCGCAGCATGCTTCCGATGGGATCCAACAAAGTGCCGTAGCCGCAGATGGTGTGATTTGGCTGACGACCACCAACAGCGGTTTGTACCGTTTTGATCCCAAAGATCACAGCGTTTTACATTACAGCATGGCGGCCACCTCCCAACCGGTGCTGCCTTCCAACAATTTACCTTGTATCACCATTGTCAGTCCGAGCGAAATTTGGTTATGTAGCGACCGTGGTTTATTAAAACTCGATCCACAAACTCAACAATTGACACAATGGACTACTGCCGATGGCTTGCCGGATCAACGGGTGATCGCCATTGCATCACATTCTGCCGACAGTTTATGGTTCACCACCCGTCGTGGTCTGGCTCAGATGCACTATAAAACCCAGCAGATCCGCAGTTTTGTCGAACAGGACGGCATTCCGTCATTATTATTAGAACCGCGCGCGCTAACAGCCAATGCCAATGGCACCTTTTACCTTGGTACCGCCAAGGGCGTATTGAGCTTTTCGCCAAAAGATTTACGCCCAAAAACAGTAACAGCAGCATTGGCGCTGTCGAGCTTGCAGTTAGATCAACAGCGGCTATGGCAGGTAGCAACGACCGAACGCCACCCGCTGCGTATTCCTGCCAATCATAAACTACTGAACTTTACTTTTAGTCTGCTCGACTTCGAACACAGCCAATACCATCAATACCGTTACCGGTTACGCGGGTTAAGTGATCAATGGCAGCATCAATCACATCTCAACACCGCCAGTTTTAGCCACTTACCCGCCGGACGTTATACCTTGGAAGTTGAAGTGATGTCGGCCAGTAACCCGCCACCACCGCTGCGGATCTATTTGCAAGTGAACCGACATTGGTGGATGTATAAACTGGTGTGGCTGTTTGCTGGCTTAATTTTGCTAGTGGTGTTTGCGCTGCTGATGCGACTGCGGTTACGACGGCTGGAACGTATTGCCGCGACATTAAATCAGCTGGTCAACGCGCGGACGAGCGAACTGGCGCATGCGAATCAACAATTAGCGCAACAAGCACGTACTGATTTTCTCACCAGATTGCCAAACCGGCTCGCATTTTCTGAACATTTTCAACTGATCCAACGCCAACGCAGTCGTAATTTTGAACCCTTAACGCTGGTGATGATCGATATCGATTTTTTTAAAAAAATTAACGACCGTTTTGGACATGAAGCCGGTGATGCGGTGTTGGTATCGATCGCGAGCACTTTACAACAACGTTTGCGCCAACAAGATATTTTAGCGCGTTATGGGGGTGAAGAATTTGTGTTGTTATTGCCCGATACTTCAGACACCGGCGCGATGATTATTTGTGAAACCTTGCGCTTAGCCCTGCAACAGCATCCAGTCGAGTATCAGCAGCAACAAATCAGTTTGACTGCAACTTTTGGGGTGGTGGCATTGGATTTTCAACACCAGGATTTAAATTATTGGCAAAATGCAGCTGATGAGGCGTTATATTTTGGCAAGGCTCAGGGACGTAATCAGGTGGTGTTGTATGCGGATTTAACACGCCAGCAGCAAGTCGACCTAAATAACACAGAGCAAGTCGATAACACAGAGCAAGTCGATAACGTAGAGCAAGTCGATGACGCAGATGACCTCAGTCGAAGATCGGATAAATCACGTTAGAGTTCAGCTAACGCTTTCTTTTGCGCCAAGCGCTCAACACTTTGTGCAATGTCGCTTAGTGTGACCGGCTGTTGCTGTAAATGAGTCGCCAGCTCTTTTGGCAGGTGCGGCGGCAGCGGCAATACCGATAGCGCCAGAGCATGCATAACAGCCAGCAATAAATAACCGATCGGTAACCAGCATAATGCCGGTATCTTTTGTAGTTTTTGCGCAATGTTCATCATGTTGTTCATTCTTCAGCAGGCTTTTGCAGCTTAGTAACGGGCATCGGCTGCAACCATGATTTAATCTGCTGCTGCCAAATTGACTTAGCGGCAGGTTCAAGTTGACGAGTTATCCAAAACCCGAATTTGAGTTTTTTATCTGATTTGAGCTCTAACATAATGCGGTTGTTGCCGGGCACTAAGTTGTGAAACTCTAGATCGCCGCGTTTAAGCGTCGACGCATATTTTAAAACCAAGGCCTGAAATTCAGGCGTAAGTCCCTTAGGTGCATAAAGCTCAATCTGGCATAAATTGTTGCGACACTCTGCATCGAGGATCCGAAGCTGATTCTCGGTCACATTCTGCGCCAGATAGGCAATCATAAACTCAGTCGCTTCGGCCCATTTCTCATCGCGAGTTTGCGCCGAAAAAGTGGCATTTTCGAGCAGCAACTGCTGTTCAAGCCGCGACAATTTATCAAGTTCCAGTTGCGCCTGCAGCGCCGGCAATACCGCATTACCATGTTGCTGATAAAACGCCAATAATGACTGCAGGGGCGGTTGTGTCGCCGCTGGGCTCGCCGTCAAAAGTTCGAGTTGCCAAATCGGTGTCACCCAAAGCGGTAACAGCAAATAGCTGGCAGCGCCAAGGGCAGCCAACCGCCAGCGTGGTAGTTGTTGTACATAGCGTAACCATTGACGAGCAACGGCAACAACGTCACGCCGCAGTGTGCCAGTTGTTACATAACGCCAGCATGCTCGCTTATAGGCTGGCAGATTTTTCAGCTGACGCTGCAAAAAATCTCGCGCTGGCTGCAGATGCGGTTGCCCGGTCATATCAAAGGTTCCAAATCATCACTACTTCGGTTTGGTCGCTGCGCCTTTACCTTTCGCTTTGCCCTGATTAAAAGACGCTTGACCGGACGATTTGCCGGTTTGTTGCTGCTTCTTAATTAAGGCTGCTTTTACCGGATTCATACCGGTATGTTTGGTGACCGCAATCTGACCGCCCGGCCGCGCTTTTTGTTTTAGCTCATCGCGGCTTTCTTCTGGCACTAAACACCCTTTGCCTTTGCCAATTAATTTCGCAAGACCCATATTACGCAGCGCCTCACGGATCATCGGCCAGCCTTTAGGGTCGTGGTAACGCAACAATGCTTTATGTAACCGGCGCTGACGATCACCTTTTGGCACCGGCACTTTTTCGGTGTTACCTTTGAGGTTTTTCAGCGAATTAAGCTCGGTGTGATAAATGGTCGTGGCATTGGCCATCGGACTTGGATAGAAGTTCTGTACTTGATCAAGTCTAAAATCGCGCTCTTTGAGCCAGATGGCTAAATTCACCATATCCTGATCAGTGGTGCCTGGATGCGCCGAAATAAAATACGGGATCAGGTACTGCTCTTTACCGGCTTCCTTACTGTATTTGTCGAACATCGCTTTAAATTTGTCATACGCGCCCATTCCGGGTTTCATCATCTTCGATAATGGCCCTTCTTCGGTATGCTCAGGCGCTATTTTTAAATAACCACCAACATGGTGCTGCACTAATTCGCGCACATAATTTGGATCTTCGACCGCTAAGTCGTAACGTACACCCGAAGCGACCAGCACTTTTTTCACACCGGTGATCTTACGTGCAGCGCGATATAAATCTACGGTCGGGCTTTGGTCGGTGTCCATGTGCTCACAAATAGTTGGATAAACACAAGACGGCCGGCGACAAGTTTGTTCGGCTTTAGGGTTTTTACAACGCAGTTTATACATGTTGGCGGTTGGGCCGCCTAAATCGGAAATCACCCCGGTAAAGCCCGGTACCGTATCACGGATTTGCTCGATTTCTTTGAGAATCGATTCCTGTGAGCGGCTTTGAATAATACGGCCTTCATGCTCGGTAATGGAGCAAAACGAGCAGCCACCAAAACAGCCGCGCATGATGTTGACCGAGGTCTTAATCATTTCATAGGCTGGAATTTTTTCCTTGCCATACACCGGATGTGGCACCCTTTTGTATGGCAGGCCGAACACGCCATCCATTTCTTCGGTGGTCAATGGATACGCCGGCGGATTCACCCAAATATGCCGGTCACCATGGCGCTGATAAATAGCACGAGCACAACCTGGATTGGTTTCCTGATGCAAAATGCGCGACGCATGGGCGTACAAAGGTTTATTCACGCTAACCTGCTCAAAGGCTGGCAATTTGACGTAAGTCTGCTCCCACGGCTTTGGTTTGGCAGGCTGCACCATAATCGGTTTGGCTTCAACAATTTGTGGCTTGGTTAAATCGATGCCTTCTTTGGCAAACTCTGAAAAGGTGCCACAACCAACGTCATCCGCACCATACGGGTTCGGAATAGGGTCAATTTTGCCAATTTTATCGATAGCGGTGGAATCGACGCCGCGCCAGCCAGGTAATGGCTCTTTGCGAATAACGGCAGTGCCGCGAATATCCTGCAAAGTCTCGAAGGTTTCGCCAGCGGCTAAGCGATGCGCGACTTCAATCAACGGCCGTTCGGCGTTGCCATAAATCAAAATTTCCGCTTTTGCATCAAAAATAATCGAACGACGAACTTTTTCCTGCCAATAATCGTAATGCGCGATGCGGCGTAAACTGGCTTCAATGCCACCAATCACCACCGGTACGTCTTTATAGGCTTCTTTACAGCGCTGCGAATACACTATCACCGCACGGTCTGGCCTTTTGCCACCAATATCACCTGCCGTGTAAGCATCATCATGCCGTAGTTTTTTATCCGCCGTGTAGCGGTTAATCATGGAGTCCATATTGCCGGCAGAAACGCCAAAAAATAGATTGGGTTTACCGAGGCTCATAAAGGCGTCTTTACTGTTCCAATCTGGCTGGGCAATGATACCCACTCGAAAGCCTTGGCTTTCCAACATTCGGCCAACCACCGCCATGCCAAAGCTAGGGTGATCCACATAAGCATCACCCACCACTAGAATAATATCGCAGCTGTCCCAGCCTAATTTGTCCATTTCCTTACGTGACATCGGTAAAAATGGCGCCGTGCCATAACATTCAGCCCAGTATTTCGGGTAAGAAAATAATCCGCGGTCGGCGGCCATACGGGGGACCGGTGCTGATTTACGTAAGGCTGGTACTGGTGTTTGCATCAAGGTTGCTGCTCAGTTAGGACGTTATTAAGGACTTTCAAAAATAGCCGAGCATTATAGTCAAGTATTCAACCGAATGGAACCTTTGCCATAGCGCTGCGCATCAGCTTTGCCAACCTTGCGACAACGGCCGACTGAGATGAGGGGGCCAGCAACTTTTTCACTACTCTAGCGTTACCTGTTGTAACAACACTTTCAACAACGAGTGTCCATGTAGCGCCATTGCTGCGCTGCGGCGGCCAACAACAGCACTTAGCCTTATTTTTGGCACAAGTCTGCAGCAAGCGCTGCTTGGCGCGGGCTAACAAATCTGTGGTTTCCCCCTCCGGGGCTACCACCGCCGTGCCAAATACAGCAAACTTATAGCTGCCCCGCCACAATGGTTGCAATGCCTAGCAGCATAAAAACCGCACAAGCGGCTCGTCGTGCCCAAACGAGCGGCAGTCTTGCCAAAATCCAGCGGCCAGCGAACACCACCGGCACATTCGCCGCTAACATGCCCAGCGTCGTACCGAGGATCACCAGCCAAGTTTGTGGATAAACCGCCGCCAACAACACGGTGGCGATTTGCGTTTTGTCACCGATTTCCGCCACAAAAAACAACAGACAACTGGCAGCAAAAGCACCATATTTGAGCAGTTCACTGTCGCCACTCTCGTCTTGATCTGGGATCAACAACCACAATGCTACCGCAATAAAGGAGCCTCCTAACAACCAGGCATGCCAGCTTTGTGGGATAAACTGTGCCGCCCAGGCGCCGAACCAGGCCGAAGCGGCATGATTAAGCAGAGTTGCAACTAAAATGCCTGCAATAATAGCGCCGCGGGAGCGAAAACGTGCGGCTAGAAATAACGACAGTAGTTGCGTTTTATCACCGATTTCGGCAATAGCTACACCGGTGAAAGAATAGAGTAAAGCGTCCATATTTTTGCTCAGCGGGATAACAGACAAAAGACAACGCTGCGACTCCCGCTTTGGGCCACAGTGCTGTCTCAGGTCTCATCAAACATCGGCCGCAAGTGCCACTGTTAAGGTTGCCATGTGCATTGGGGCACAAGTATGTTGACAACCATGAAGCCGGTGATGCCGGCAACAGATTACTCCCCCAAGCAGGAAGGGCGGCATTGTAACGTTGCGTGGTCTTTAGCAGCAACTAAATATTTACTGAGGTGTCACGGCCAACAACAATAAGCAATCAATTTTGACTGTGTAGTGTCGATGTTCAAAGGCTTGGGCACTGAACGACCGGCCAATATTTATCTACTAATCACCATTCAAAGATGGCTGAACTCTAAAGCACATGAATTCGACATAAAAACTGGGGGTGAAATGCGAAAAGCGAGATTTAACTGTGATGATCGATGCCGATGAATCTTGAACGAGTGGCTGCCGTCGGCACGATACAATCGGGCGTTCTGCCCCAAATGGCATAGCGGTTGCGGGCGATGATGCGATAACCCCAATCACGGATGGGTCGAGGTAAAATCCGCAGGACATTACAAAGAGACCAACAGCCGCCAAGCTCAATGGCAATTTGCAAGGCAGCGTTTGACCTGACATAACAGCGGCCGTTTTTTATGAGGACTAACGTATCGCTCGCTAACGATGAATCGGAGGCTAACTTGGTTCGGGTCGCAGTATGAAGTTGACCATTTGACAGACCATATACAGTTAAAATTTCCGTTGCAAGGTCACTTTGCATCGGCAGAAAAATAAACTTCGCAGCAGGGTCACGTTGAATAATGAAGTTGACAGCGCCATGGCACAGATTGCACACGCCATCAAAAATAACCAAATATTTGTTGTCTATCTCACTGCGATGCATCACGCCGGTATAAGTTTCCTTCGACGGCAACCATCGCGCCCGTCGTGCATTAACAAAATTTCATCCGGTGGATTTTGCCATGTTGTTCAATCTACCTTTGAGCCAAACAAGGGCAATATACAACAGCAAACAAACACCTAAATGAATGGCTTTAGGATTAATCGTTTGAAAGTTAATAAAAAGTACAAAGTACATCAACAAAAAAACACCGATGAATGACAAGCCCAACGCGTGGTTTTTAAAGGTTCTGTACGCGCCGGTGATCAACACCACGCCCATTAGCGCAATGTAACTCACATAACCAGTAACGGATACCGGGATAATTTGTTTGTCATCAGATTTCTGCAAAAATTTGGCTATATCAGCGATAGGATCTCGAAAAGCCTCAACATCGATAAGGCCGCTTTCCTGTCCAAGCAATAGACTCCCAACCCCAAGCCGGATAAGGCCATAAACCAAAAAGACCATCACTATTGCCATTTCTAAGTACTTTTTCACAACAGCTCCTGGTTATTATTCGGGTATTGTCCGCCGGTATATTGTTCCGGTATTGAGCAGTAAGGTTATTGCTCACTTACCATCGGAGCCAAAAACAAAGGACCACATTTGGCCCTTTGTCATTTCGCTTTCGCTTAAGATTTTACACTGATAACCTTATCAACCCGCGCCCGCGCCCGGCTGACAAAACGCTGCCAGCGCAAGCCCATCCGCACTAAGCCCCAATACGTTAGTGGCACCAGCAACAAACTGGTTAAGGTAGAGAAAATTAAGCCGCCAATGATCGCAATCGCCATTGGTGCGTAACTTGGGCCGTTACTGCCGATCGCAGCATCGCCAAAGGTTAACGGAATTAAACCAAGCACGGTGGTTGAAACTGTCATCAAAATTGGCCGCAGCCGCGCTTCGCAGGCACGAATAATCAACGGCACCAATTCCTCAGTCGGTGATTCTTCACGCAGCTGATTGATCCGGTCGACCAGCACAATGCCGTTGTTCACCACGATGCCCATCAATACCAGCATGCCAATCATCCCCATAATACCCATGGTGGTACCGGTGATTAAAAATGCCCAGAACACACCAACAAAGGAGAATAACAACGAACCAATCACCGCGGTTGGCAACAATAACGATTCAAACAAAGCGGCCATCACCAAATAAATCATCGCCACCGCCAGCAGCATATTAATCTGCATAATGCCCTGCGCTTCGTCCTGATAGCGAAAGCTACCTTCAAACGACCAGCTATAACCGGCCGGCAGTTGTAACTGCTCCATCACTTTGGTCAGTTGCTTACGCGCATCGTCCATTTTTAAATCTTTATGCAGGTTCATGCCAATTGCCAAACCGGTTTGGCGGTTCATCCGACGAATTTCGCCCAGTTGCTGCACAAAACTTAAGGTGGCAATTTCATCCAGGCGTACGATCTGATTATCCTGCAGCTTGACCGGAAGACCGGCCAAGGCTTGCTCTGATAAACTCACTTTTTCGTCGTACAACACCCGTAGCATCACTTCACCTTGGTCGGGCGTGCGAAAAGTCCGCAAATTTGTGCCTCGTAGCGCCAAACTCACCATATCTGCCACATCTTTGGCATTGAGGCCAAAACGCTGTAACTGATCAGGGTTTAATTTTATTTGCAGTTCAAATTTGGCGTCGCTCACTTCAGAACGCACATCTTCAATGCCTTTCACTGAGCTAAGCGCCGGGATCAGTTCATCGGCCAGTTCCATCAACTTCGCGGTCGAGGGCCCCGATAAATGCACTTGCATCCCACCGCCGGCATCACCCCAACCAAACTGCGGTTTACCTAACACCATCGGCGGCCAATCTTTGCGAATGGCATCTTTGATTTGGGTAAGCGTCTCTGGAACTTCGTCAACAAACATAATAGTCGACACCGCAAAACTAGGCCGATAATAGCTGTACACGGAATCAATATGGAATTTATCTTTATTGCTATAAAGATAAGCTTCCATCGTTTTCACCGATTTCTCAACATCCACCAGACTATAATTGCCCTGAATGTTGTAATTCAAAAGTAAACGTTTTTTATCACCGTCGTTATCATCTCCGCCTGAGATAAAACTCATTGGAATGGCGATACTGAGCAATATGCCAATTGCAATAAAGGTGGAAGCGATCGGTTTACGCATGGTCCAATGCAAAGCGCGACTGTAAAAACGATCTATTTTACTTTTCGTCGCGGCATGTTGCGTGGTCATGCCTTTAATGCGGGTCGACAGCCAAGGGATCAGCGTCAAAGCAACCAGCAATGACACGCCAAGTGAGATGGTGATAGCCACAGCCACATGTTCTAAAAACACCGTCACATCAACTTTCTGACCAATAATATTCGGTAAAAAAACAATGGCTGTGGTTGCGGTCCCAGCCAACACCGCCAGACTCACCCGATACACACCACGTTCGGTGGCCCGCACGGTATCGCTATCCGTTTCGCGTTCACGAAAGATACTTTCTGTCACCACCACCGAGTTGTCGACCAGCATCCCCACGGCCAGCATCAACCCCATCATACTGAGGATATTTAAGCTGTAGCCAAGGAAGTACATGATGCCAAGGGTAATCGTAATCGACACCGGCACTGACACCACCACCAAAAACGTGGTGGGCACGTGGCGTAGAAACAAATACAACACAATAAACGACAACACCGCCCCCATAGTACCGGCACTTAATACATTGGATAGGGAATCGGTAACGCCTTTACCGGTATCGTCCATCACAAACAGGTTAATCCCGTTGAATGCCGGATCTTTGCCGACAGCTTCAACAACGGCCAGCGCAGCACGTGACACCTCAACCAGATTCGCACCAGACTCTTTAAATACTTGAATACCAACAGCATAAGACTGATTTAGTCGGCGACCTTCAACCCGTTTTGGTAATTCCAGTTGCAGTTCCGCTATGTCACCTAAGTGAATACCACCGCCAATTGGAATTTGCTTAATTTCATCCAGACTGGTCAATTCACCGACCGGTTTGACTAACACACTACTTTGGGCGGTGCGAATTTCACCGGCGGTCATCGCAAAATTCTGCTGCGACAGAATGTTCATCAACGATGCCACATCAATCTGCAAACTACGGATTTTTTCCGGCTGCAACCGAATCGTCACCTGGCGCTTATCCACACCGTATAATTCTACTTTAGAAACACCAGGCACCCGCTCTAACGGCCGTTTAATTTGCCGTTCTAATAAATCATAAGCCATCGATAAATCGCGTTCACTAGAGACCCGCAGCTGAAAAATCGGCATGTCATTGGTATTAAACTGAAACACCAGCACCCGCTCGACATCATTGGGTAATAAATGACGAATACTGTCCAACCGTTCCCGAACTTCGATACTTTTAGTATTGATGTTCTCTTCCCAGTTAAATTCCAGGCCAACATCCATGCCGTCTTCACGAGTGAAACTGCGCATTTTTTTGATGCCAGTGACCGTCGACAAGGCTTCCTCCACCGGGCGGGTGATCAGCCGTTCGACCTCTGCCGGCGTGGCATTTGGGTAAGGCACATTGACGTAAATTTCCGGAATATCGATGCCTGGAAAGTTTTCCAGCGGTAACATTCTGCTGGCGAGCATCCCAAACACCAACATCGATAGAAAAACCATACATAAGGTCACCGGGCGTTTCAGCGCTAAGCGGGTGATGGCTAAAGGTTTAAAATCCATGTGCCTTACTCCTGAGCTACGGTCGGGTTGCTGTTGGGTTGGCCAAGGTGATGCTCGGTATTATTGTGAACCGTATTGTGAACCGTGTTTCGTGCGGTCATCCGATAAATCACCGGAATAAACAACAGGGTCAATAAGGTTGAACAGGACAAGCCGAAGATGACGGTAATCGCCATTGGCGCCCGAATTTCCGCACCATCACCACCGAACATCATCGGCATCAAGCCAAGCACGGTGGTCAACGTGGTCATTAACACCGGTCTTAAACGGGTGGCACAAGCTTCCACAATGGCATCATCTAAAGCTTTGCCTTCTTCACGCAATTGGTTAATGCGGTCAATCAATACGATGGCGTTATTGACGACAATACCAGCCAACATAATCAACCCGATAAAGACAATCACCGACACCCGGGTTCCGGTTAACCACAACCCCAAAACGGCACCAGCGCCGGCCAGTGGCACTGTAAACAGAATTAACAGTGGTTGCAGCAAGTTTTCAAATTGTGATGCCATCACCAAATACACCAAAAATACCGCTAACGACAACGCAATGATTAACGAGTTAAAAGAGCGTTCCATTTCTTCACTTTGGCCGACCAAACGGACCGTGACGCCATAAGGCAGTACGGTATTGGCTAGCAGCTGACGGACTTCTGCGGCCGCTTGCTCAACGTCGCCAAAGGCTAAATTTGCACTAATCACCGCCACCCGCTGTTGACCAATACGGGTAATTTCACTTGGGCCAATTTCTCGGCTAATGGTAGCAACCGCGGATAACGGCAACGGCAATTCACTTTGTGGGTTAATAATAATTTGTGCCAATTCTTGTTCAGAATTACGGTATTGCTCGGCTAACCGTACCCGAATATCCACTTTACGATCGGCAATCGAGAACTGCCCTGCCACTTCACCACCAACATAGTTGGCGACGCGTTTTGCGACATCCGACGCCGTCATCCCTAGTTGCGATAGTCGTTGATGATCAAAATGTAAGGTAATTTCCGGTTGACCATCACGCAGACTGGATTTCACATCGGCAAAACGGTCCAGTGCTTCAAGCTTTGTCGCAAGGTCGGCTGAAGCTGACTTCAGTGCTGCCAGCTCATGACCAGCTACTTCAATTTCCATCGGCGTGCTTAAATTAAATAACTCGGGTGTATCAATTTTTGCAGTAACATCTGGCATAGCGGCAACAGTATCACGCAGTAACTGCATTAGTTGTTGCTCGTCGCCTGCGGCCGCCGATGGTTTTAATACAATATTTAACCGGCCCCAATGACTGCCGCCAATCGACGGGTCCACGGTCATTTGCTGGCCAGTGCCTGCCTGCGCATAAGTACGTTCAACGATATCTTGTTGTTTTGCTACCTGTGCCAGCTGTTTTAGCACCACATCGGTACGTTCGATGGCGCTGCCTACCGGCAACTGTACTTCCACATAAAATTCTCCCTGACTCATCGCCGGGATCACGTCAAAACCTAAACGCGGTGCTAGGCTAAAACACAAGCCGGTGATTACTAGGGTTAGCAGCACGACCAGTCCTTTTGCCTGCAACGCTTTTTGCAACACCCAACGATAACTTTGTTCCAGTGTTGACAGACCCGCCTGCACAATACTCAGCAATGGCTTGAATATCAGGCCAAAAAACTTCGCCAGTGCACGCCAGATTAACGTGAGCAATGAAATCAACATCGATACGACATAACTTAAGCCCGCAAATGGCAGTTTTAACGTCCAAACTATCCATTGATACCAACGTTGTGGTCTGGCTTTTTTCACGGTTTCAGTATTGGCAGCAGTGCCGCTAAAACTACGTTCGTGCGCAGCCATCGCAGGGATCAATGTCAAAGCGACCACCAACGAAGCCAACAAGGCGTAAGTGACAGTTAAGGCTTGATCTTTAAATAACTGGCCCGCGATACCATCGATAAACACGAGGGGGAAGAACACGGCAACGGTGGTTAACGTCGAAGCGGTAATGGCCATCGACACTTCACTGGCACCTTTTTTCGCCGCCTCCATCGCGGAATAACCTTGCTCTTTGTAGCGGGAAATATTTTCCAGCACCACAATCGCGTTATCCACCAGCATACCAATCGCCAGTGCAATCCCGCCGAGACTCATAATATTCAAACTAATATCCTGCGCATACATCAGGTTAAAAGTGGCAATAATCGACAGCGGAATGGAAATCGAGATGACCAGCGTGGTCCAAACATTACGCAAGAATAAGTACAACACCAACATCGCCAGCAAGCCACCGGAAATGGCCGCTGATTTTACTTCGGAAATAGCATCGCTGATAAAGGTCGATTGGTCATACACCAATTTTAGTTCGTAACCTGACGGCAGATTTTTTTGCAGTTCTTCCAGTTTGTTCACCACAGTTTTTGCCACTTGCACTGTGTTGGCGTCGCCTTCTTTATATAAGGCAATTTCAATGGCTTCACGGCCATCAACATAGGTAATGCTCTGGCGATCGACAAAAGCATCTTTGACTTGCGCAATATCACTTAATCGAATATGGCTACCATTGACGGTCGCGATATACAGATTGCGCATTTCATCAAGCGTATTAAATTGGTTGATGGTTCTGACCAGGTAATCATTTGCGGCGGTTTCCAGACGACCACCGGCTTGGTTAATGTTCTGCGCTTTTAAGCGGTCATTGACGGTGCTGATATCCAAATTCAGTTGCGACAGCTTCTCGTTATCCACCAGCACCTGAATTTCCTGCGTCAAACCACCATCCGGACGTACAGCAGCGACACCGGTCAGTGCTTCTAGTTTGCGGCGTAACTCTTCATCGGCATAAGTTCGAAGCGCAACTTGTTGCGACTGCGACAACGCCTGTGGCGTCGTAATCGGTTCTTTGCCGTCAGTTGCATTTTTCCCGTCGTTGCGGCTTAGAGCCAATCGAACTATTGGATCAAGATTTGGGTTAAAACGCAGCAAAAGCGGTTTTTTGACATCAAGTGGCAGCAGCAACACGTCTAGTTTTTCGCGAACTTCAAGACCGGCCAGATCCATATCTGTGCCCCACTCGAATTCCATAATCACATCAGAACGTCCAGAGCGCGACACCGACTCGACTTTGCGGATCCCTTTGACAATACCGACACTTTCTTCAATCGGTTTACTGACCAGTTGCTCTACTTCGGCTGGGGCTGCACCCAAATAGTCGGTGCGGATCGTGAGCGTGGGATAGGACAAGTCTGGGAGCAAGTTCACCGCAAGTCTTGCCATAGCAACCAGGCCAAACAGCATAATGCCAAGGGTAAACATCCAGATGGTGACGGGACGGGCCACCGCCAAATTGACCAGTTTCATCTTATTCTTCCTGTAGTTTTTATTGTAGGATCAAACGCCCAGATTGCACTCTGGGCGTTTGCTGAAAAGTAGGTTAGCTTTTTACGTTGACGATATTAACAGTACTTTGATCTTTCAGGCTGGCTTGACCAGCAGTAACCACTTGGTCGCCTTCCGCCAGACCATCAAGCACTTCAATCGCTACATCTGATTCATAACCAGTTTTTACCAGCTTACGGCTTACTTTACCTTCATTCACAACAAACACTGAGGTAGTGTTGTCCATCGCCAGTACCGCTCTTTTTGGCACCAGAAGCGCATCAGATTTTGCGTCATATTGCAATTCAACTTGCGCAAACATCCCCGCTTTTAACACTAAATCATCGTTATCAATACCGATGGTGACACGAGCGGTACCTGAGGTTGCATCGACAACCGGAGAAATCCGAACAATTTTTGCTTGTTGCACTGGCATGCCGGCAAAATTGAGAAAAGCAGTCTGGCCAACCTGCGCGCGCTGTAATTGATGCTCAGGCAAATTGATGACAGCCTCTAATCGTTGTTGCGAAACCACATGGAACAACGCTTTTGATGAATATTCTGTGATCAACTGGCCGACTTTGACATAACGGCGGGCAATAACGCCAGATATCGGGGCGCGAATTTCAGTATCGCGTAATGATAACTCCTGCATTTCTACGGCAGCAGTCATTGATTCTAATTGCCATTTTAATTTGTCGTAGACATCAGCGCTTACAAGTTTGCGCTGAAACATTTTTTCCATCCGACCCATTTCACTTTTTAACTGCCCTAACTCGGCTTTGCCCTGGGCCAATTGGATACGTTGCCGTTCAGTATCCAAAGTCGCCAGCACCTGGCCAACTAAGACATGATCGCCTTCTTCGACCAGAACCGTTTTGACCAAACCTGTTGCTTTGCTATTTACTTCGGCATCGGCTTTGGCTTCCAAAGTGGAGGTAGTGCGGTAGGTGCTGCTGATCGCGCCGCGTCCCACGGTGCTGGCCTCAACCGGGATACTGACGACCACATCTTTTTTCTCAGTATCAGGGCTGCCCGACGCTGATTCACAACCTGACAAAAATAAAACAGATGCGAATAATGACACACTGATGGCACTGGCTAATTTAGATGGGGTTTTCATAGAACAATCCTTGGCGGTTAGGCAATTTTAAACTTCATTGTGATAGATATAGCATCTGGCGTGCCATCCTTTCATCAACACATTTTATTCTGTTAAATCATTAAGATAAATCAGTTAACTCCCTCTAGAGTGCAACAAGATATTTCAAGGCGTTGGCGAAAATCGCTATCTATTAGTGATTTACCTCAACATCGCAACACGATAAATTACCGATTTAGCGAGTTTTAGAGCATGTACTCTAAGCAAAGTAGGCCCTATACTGCGCCGCCGCAGGTCTGACCATAAGTCACCACTGGGATCTGCATCTGGATTTAATCAACCCTCAGGAATTCTTATGTTAAAACTATCGTCTGTTGCAGTGGCGATCGTCTGTTTGCTGCCCATTAGCCACTCCTACGCCGAAGGTTATAAACTTTATGAGCAATCCGTCAGTAGCATGGGCAATGCCTATGCTGGGCGAGGCGCACAAATTAACGATGCAAGTCTGGTGTATTCAAACCCGGCGGCATTAACGCAATTATCATCGGCACAGTGGTCTGTCGGACTCAATATCATTGACGCCGAAACTAGCTACCGCGATGTTGTCGCGCAAAACGCCAACGGTGCTCCCGTAATGGGTCGTCAGGAAGGAGAAAATAGTTTACTCGAAGTGGTTCCTTTTGCCTTTTACACCGATGAGATCAATGACGACCTCAGTTATGGCGCTGGTTTTTACGTCCCGTTTGGTTTGTCGAGCGATTATGACAATGATTGGGCCGGGCGTTATTTCGCCGACGAAACGACTATTCAGGTTTTGGCCTTACAAGGATCGGTTGCTTATCAACTGACGCCACTGTGGTCGGTCGGTCTGGGTTTGAACCTCAACCACGCTCAAGGCACCTTGTCTAAGTACAAAGATCACAACGGACTTTGCGAAACCGGCAATAAAATTAATGCCATTTATCAGCGGGATGTTTATAACGTCGCGTATTGCAACAGTCATTATGAAGTGTCCGGCAACGATGTGGCCGCAGGCTACAGTTTAGGTGTGCATGGCACACCCGTAAACGGCGTGAAAGTGGCATTGGTGTATCACTCACAACTAAAATTCAAACTGCAGGGTGATTCGAAGATCATCAATACGCCCATCACCGGTGCCAATGTTGCCGGCTCACCCAACTATACCGTGGTGGCGGCACAACTTCCGGCGATTGACAAATTAACCGGCAAACTGGCAGCACAACCTTGGCTGAACGAAGCGAGTGAACTGGCACTCACCACCCCAGCAAATCTAATGCTGAGTCTTGACCAGCAGCTGACCCATGATTGGTCTTGGCAAGCTAGCATCAATTGGACCGGCTGGAGCGCATTTAAACACATCGAAATTATTAGTGATGATGCTGCGCCAACCATATCGCTCTCTAGTAGCCTTGCACAAAATCTGGCAAAACCTGGTTACATCGGTTATATCCCAGAATATTGGCATGACACATGGTCAGCTGCGTCAGGCCTGACCTGGCAGTATCGGCCACAATTGCAATTTAAAACAGGGATCGCCTACGACGAAAATCCGATTGCTCAAAGCCATAAAACAGCCAGAGTTCCAACGGCGGACCGTTTATGGTGGACGCTGGGTGGCAACTGGTTATTCGAGCGGCATTGGTCATTGGATCTGGCATACGGTTATATGTGGATGAGCACCTTAACCAGCAAAGAGTACGAAGTGAATGCCCATGATCAGCGTATTTATCAATCACAGCTCACGGCAACTTATAAAAATCATGCACAGGTTTTAGCTCTGCAACTGAACTATCGGTACTAAAACCAGCTTTAACAATAATGTGAAAGTAGTTGCGAGCTGTTATCGCTACTACTTTCACACGACGTACAAACAAAAACCGCGCTGCTATTGACGTGTTTCCACCGTCAAATCACCGCTGACGGTCGACATCTCAATACTGCCATCCCCTGCCCCTGCACTAAACTCGAGGCTACGGCGTGGGCCATATTTTGCTTTGTCGGCTTTTTGCGAGGTTATTTTATTATTAATATCGCCGCCGGCACTGGCGTTTAGTTGAAACCTAGCGCTGATTTTTGGTTCAAGTTTCAACGTGGCGGAACCGCTCACGGTACTCGTTGTGATCCTTGGTGCAAGGCTTCCTTTTAAATCGGCGGCTATTTCACCGTTGACGGCACTAAATTCTAACCGTTGTGTACCTTCAAGTTTCAAATCTGCTTCGCCATTCACCACCGAGACGTCAACTTCGGTTGCTTTGCTATTTAATTTAATCTCACCATTTACCGACTCAGCTGACAGCCGGCCACTCGACCCCGTGTCATTGATTTCACCGTTGACGGTATTTAGTTTGATCCTGCCACTATTATCGATACTGTTGATTTCACCGTTGACCGTTTCTAAGGTCACCTCATTTTTTAATTTTTTACCGATCACAGTGCCATTGACCGTCGTCAGTTTGCTGCCACCTTCAATACCGGTAGCCGTCACATTGGCATTGACACCCGTAAATTCAATCTCACTACCGACTGGCACTTCAATTTGTAGCATTGAACCGTCTTTCTCACTACTGTCATTCCAGCCGTTATATGTTACGCGGGGCATTTTTACTTTAAAACGCGTAAAGCCATCTTTTGAAATAAGTTCAAACCCATCGGCTTTTTCGTCGAGCTTGCCTTTGACGCTAAACACATTTTTGCTGACGGCATTAATTTCGACATTGCCGCGCATATTCTCAATATAAATTTTCTCATTGGCCTGAACATCCCGCAGCTCATTAATTTGTTCGGCGGCAAAGGCCATCGGTGCGACACAAATGGTACTGATCAGTGCCAACATCACACGATTAGGAATAGATATATTCATGGTAAAACTCCTGATTAAGTTTGATCCGCTTGGACCACTTTTTGTAAATATGCTAATTCTTGTTGCTGTAACTTCGCTAATTTTCTTAATAATCCGGGTTCATCCGGTTGATAATGCAGCGCCAGTTGCACCAATTTGGTTGCTTGTTGCCAAATTTTTAGCTGCTGTTTCCAGTCTTGATAAAACTCTGGCACTTGCTTTATTTGCGCCAACTGCATCGCCCGCTGTTGTTCAAAGTCATTATTTAAGCGCCACAAAGTTTCACTGTAAGCATGTGATAGATAAGCGCTCTTTATCGGGCGATAGTCCATTATCACAGCGCCTTGGTCGAAGGTCGTCTGAGGTTGTATGTTGTGGCCAACCTTCATGCCGTTGAGCATGTCACTTTGACTGGCATATTGTGGATTGTTGCCTTGTTGCCATGGCGCCCAAACCGTGAACAAAACGGCCGCTGCTGCCGCTAACCACCAACTGCGATGTGTTACTTTGGTTGCTCGTTTGAATGTGCTTGCCGGCGTCGAATCGACCGAGCCACTTGCCGCCGACTGCTGCGGTAGCTGCGCTAATCGGGCAGCCAGCTCTGGCCATAAATCGCGCTGTGGTGCAATTTCTGTCGGCAACTTATCCAGTTGCTGCTGCAACTCTTGCTCAGTTTTCATCTAACCAACCTCTTAATAACTGACGAGCACGATGATATTGTGCTTTGCTGGTACCTTCGGCAATCCCCAAAAGCCCTGCAATTTCTTGGTGTTGATACCCTTCTAACGCAAATAAAACAAACACCGCCCTGGCCTGATCGGGTAAGCGTAAAATTGCTTGTTCCAGTTGTGGATCGGCATGATCCTGCTCAAATGCGATCTCAGGAACCGCGCCATCAACAGTCAATCGCGACACTTTATTCTTGCGAAACAAATCAACAGCGGTGCGACTGGCTATTGTATGCAACCAGGTAGAAAACGCGCTGTCCCCCCGAAAACCGGGCAACTGCTGCCAAACTCGAACAAACGCTTCCTGGCAGGCATCTTCAGCTTGTGCGCTATCGGCCAGCAATCGCAAGCAAACTGCAAACACTCGTCCTTTAAAGTGATGATATATCAAGTAAAAAGATTTCTGATCACCATTTTTAGCCTGATGTATCCAGCTTTCAAGCTGTTCCTGCATTCGCTCTCATCTTCCGAATTGATTACTAAGTTAAAAGGTAAGTCGTACACCATAGCGGCAAGGTTTAAAGCCAGCAAAAAAAAACTGCAAAAATACGGGTGGCAACAAATTTAGCCGTCAACATCCCATGCATATATGGCCATGGCATAACAGCTGATGATCAACATAGACAGCAAAGTGTTCGAGGGTCATGGTGCTGGCGCAGCATAGGACGTATAGAAAAAAAACCGGCTAAATTCAGCCGGTTAAAAACAAGACAACAAGGTATCGCAGGAATCTTACCCTTCACATCGAGGTGTGTCGGGTGTTGCCATTATCGAGTGCGACTGTGACAACGGTGACACAAAACGATGACTCTTTTAAGACAAAACGATATTCATTCACAGGCGACCAAGTGTCTGGTATCAACTCGCTTGCCAGCGATTAAATGGCGATCGGTGCTTTGATTGCAGGATGCGACTGATAATTTTGTAATTCGAAATCAGCGAATTTAAAGGCAAAAATATCCTTTACCGCCGAGTTTAACTTCATCACCGGCATCGGATAAGGCTCGCGGCTCAATTGCAGTTTTACTTGTTCTAAATGATTAAGATACAAATGGGCATCACCAAAAGTATGGACAAAATCGCCTGGGGTTAAGTCACAAACTTGTGCCACCATCATGGTCAACAAAGCGTAACTTGCGATATTAAATGGCACCCCCAATAAAATGTCCGCACTGCGCTGATATAGCTGACATGACAACTTGCCATCATTCACATAAAACTGAAATAGGGTATGGCACGGCGGTAAAGCCTGACGGCCCGCAGCGGCATTTTCTTTGGGTGACATGCGGGTGTCTGGCAATACCGCTGGGTTCCAGCCGCTGACAATTAAACGTCTCGAATCAGGTGTACGCTTAATGTCAGCTATCAACTGACTAATTTGATCAATCATTTGACCATCTGGCGTTTGCCAGCTGCGCCACTGTGCACCATACACCGGCCCCAACTCACCGCTCTCGGTTGCCCATTCATCCCAAATGGACACCCCATTGGCTTTGAGATAAGCGATATTGGTATCGCCCTGCAAAAACCACAATAACTCATGAATGATCGATTTTAAGTGGCATTTTTTGGTGGTCACCAGCGGAAATCCCTGGCTTAAATCAAAGCGCATTTGGTAACCAAAAACGCTGATGGTACCGGTGCCAGTGCGATCAGTTTTCTGATGTCCCTCTGCCATTACATGTCGCATCAGATCTAAATATTGTTTCATATCAAAGCGCCCTGCCGTTTACGCAGATAACCCCAAATCATCAAGCCAACACCGACGATGATCATCGGTACACATAACCATTGCCCCATCGACATGCCAAGCGATAACACACCAAGGTGCGCATCAGGCTCGCGATAAAATTCGACCACAAAACGAAAACAACCATAACCGGCCAAAAATAAACCAGCGACATTGCCAGCGGGCGGTCGCTTGGCGCGGTACCACAACAGCATGCCAAATAATAACAAACCTTCCAGGGCAAACTCATAGAGTTGTGACGGATGACGCGGCAACAAACCCGCGCCAGGAAACAATACCGCCCAAGGCACATCGGTGGTTCGGCCCCACAATTCGCCGTTAATAAAATTCCCGATCCGACCGGCCCCCAAACCAAGCGGCAACAGCATCACCACAAAATCCCCCAGCTGCAGATAGTTCTTCTGCGTACGCCAAGCAAAATACACCATCGCCGTCATGACTCCCAACACCCCACCGTGGAAAGACATACCGCCTTCCCAGATCCGAAACAGGTACATTGGGTTGTCCAAAAATAGGCCAAATTGATAAAACAAGACATACCCAATACGGCCACCTAGCACCACACCGAGAAAGCCAAAAAACATTAAATCGCTGACCTGATCACGCGTCCAGCCGGAGTTTGGTTTATCAGCAGCGCGATTGGCAATAAAATTAGCCATCAAAAAGGCAATTAAATACATCAGTCCATACCAGCGCACGCTAAGCGGACCTACACTGAAAATAACGGGATCAATTTGCGGGAATACGATATAGCTCGCGGACATGCACTACCCTTGTGTCGGTGAATGATTTTTTAACGACGGCAGAATACCACCGCAACGGACATTTTCAAGCGGCAAGGTATCACTACTGTGCCACTTTGCTCATCAAACTAAATCAGGCTCGGAGCTGATTTAGCAATTGTTTTTGGTCAAGAAAACGGTGTACCTGCAACCGAACTTGTTTTGGCGACTGACAGGCCAGAATTTCCGGTAGCAGCAATTTAAGTTCGGATAAATCAATGCGGCGCAGCAACCATTTTATTTTTGCCAAGTTACGGTGATTCATACTAAAACGGTTATAGCCCATGGCCGCTAGAATCAACACCCCAATCGGCTCACCGGCCAATTCACCGCAGATGCTGGTTGGAAACTGCAGGGCTTGAGTTTGTTGTCCTAACTGATGCAAAGCCCGTAATACCGCCGGATGTAACGCATCATACAAATTGCCAACGCGCGGATTATTACGGTCTACGGCCAGCAAATATTGTGTTAAATCGTTGGTCCCGACCGAGCAAAAATCGACCTTGCGCGCCAACTCCGGTAATTGATACATGATCGAAGGCACTTCAATCATCACCCCGACTTTAGGCTTAGGAACACCGCTGTGCTGATTCATTTCATCGTTTACTTCAAACCAAGCCTGCTTAATCAAGCGCAACGACTCGTCAACCTCGGCTAAATCAGAGATCATCGGCAGTAAAATATGCAGATTACCACTGCTGATATTGGCTTTAAGCATGGCGCGAATTTGCACTAAAAAAATTTCCGGATGATCCAAGGTCAAGCGAATACCACGCCAGCCTAAAAATGGATTTTCTTCAGAAATTGGGAAATACGGCAGCGGTTTATCGCCACCGACATCTAAAGTACGCATCACCACCGGTTTATCCGGATAGCCGTTGAGCACCTTACGATACAACTCAATCTGCTCTTGTTCAGTTGGAAAACGACTGCGGATGATAAAAGGAAACTCGGTGCGGTATAAACCAACGCCATCGGTATAGTCAGATTGGGCCGTTTCAAATTCTATCGCCAGCCCTGAATTGACCATCAAATTAAATCTGGCGCCACAAGCACTTTGCCCAGGCAAGTGTAATTCTGCCTGATATCTGGCGCTCAATTCGGCATCTTTTGTCATCAGCTGACGATATTCGTGACAAATCGCTTCCGCTGGCGACACGAGGATATTGCCCTGATAGCCATCGACAATCAGCTGCTGCCCTTGCCACTGCATCAAGGCGAGTTCATCAACACCCATCACCGCGGGAATGCCCAATGCACGGGCCATAATCGCGGCATGTGAGTTCACTGACCCTTTTAGCGACACGATTGCCACCAACTGCGTTCTTGGGATTTCAGCGAGCATGGTCGCGGTCACGTTTTCTGCGACCAACACTACATGCTCCGGCAATTTATGATGCCGCTGCTCAGTTTCTAACAGATGATTTAAAACACGTTGTCCTAAATCGCGGATGTCGGTGCCGCGTTCGCGAAGATACGCATCGTCCATATCATCAAACTGGCGGGCAAACTTTTCAACCACCCGTTTGAGCGAACTTTTTGCACACCAACCTTCAGCAATCTGCGCTTCAATTTCGTTGCCAAGACTGGCAGCATCTAATAACTGATGGTACACATCAAAAATTGCCAGTGCGTCAGGCGGTAAATGACCCGACATTCGTTCAGCCAAACGGTTAAATTCGGCTTTGGTCACTTTTACGGCTCGATAAAATCGCGATAATTCTCGTTCAGGATCGTCAGATTTTTGCAGTGAAATTGCATCAAAATCGCTGGCTGGCTGCAGCACAACCCCTTGCCCAATCGCGATACCTGGTGCCCCGATCAAGCCTTGCAATTGCCCAACATGGACATGTTTTTTTGAACTCTGACTGGTTTGTTCTCGCATTTCGGCGTTGACCAACACCGACGCCAGTTGTACGCCTAACGTCACTAAAAATGATTCTTCGTCTTCGCTAAATACCCGCTGCGCCGATTGTTGAATAGTCAGCACGCCAAGCACTTTGCGATGATGAATAATAGGACAACCTAAAAATGCGGAAAAACAATCTTCACTGACTTCGGGCGTGACTTTAAATCGAGGATGTAAATGGGCGGCGGCTAAATTGATTGGCTCTTCACGTTGCCCTACCCAGCCAATTAAGCCTTCGGAAAAACCAATCGCCACCTTGCCAATCGCACTAGGATTCAGACCATCGGTAGCCATCAGCATAAATTGTTGTTGCTGATAGTCGGCCAGATAAACCGAGCAACATTCGGTTTGTAGCGCATTTTTGACACTCGTGACCAAGCCAGCTAAGGCACTAGCCAAGGATGGTTCTTGCGCAACGTCCTGTACAATACGCCTTAGCTGGCCCAGCATAACGACCCCTTCATGCCATAGGGTGAGTTACCTCACCCCATTACTTTTTTTAACTTCACGACGAATAAACGGCAAAGCGATCGGGGCAAACTCTTTCATTACTTTACGATAAACTTCACGTTTAAAAGTAACGACCTGACGCACTGGATACCAATAACTGACCCAACGCCAATCATCGAACTCCGGATGTGCAGTTTTTAGCAGATCAACATCTTCGTCCTTGCAGGTCAGACGCAATAAAAACCATTTTTGCTTCTGACCGATACATACCGGGTTTGAATCGCGACGAATTAAACGTTTGGGTAGCTTATATCTCAGCCAGTGTTTGGTGACTGCCACTATTTCAACATCAGCGGGTGATAAACCTACTTCTTCATTTAACTCACGATACATGGCTTGCTCAGGTGATTCACCTTCGTCTATACCGCCCTGCGGGTACTGCCAGGAATGTTGTCCATATCTGCGAGCCCAAAACACCTGTCCCTGGTGATTACAAATCACTATGCCGACATTGGCCCGAAAACCTTCGGCATCGATCACACTAACCTCTAGCTAATTTACAGCAGCTTGTGAAAAGATTCTTTCACAAAGTCGCAGCCACGGCAAACGGTATTTGGCCACCACTTTGCGAAAGTTATCCACAGTTCAGTAAATATACAGCAGCCCATTGTGCACTTCTACACAGAGACTGTAGATAAAACTGTGTGTATCCTTGTTTTTATCCATGAATAACTTTTAAAACTCTTGGCTAACCCTGGGGTGAAATTCTAATTTAGTCTTATAAATCATAATGCTGAGATAGGATGTCATTCATTCGAAGTACAATATGGCTGTGCATAAGTTGGATTGTCGATAAAACGACCAGTCAAAGTCGAAAAAAAATGTTAGTTTGCCGATAGTTATTGCAAAGGTGCCGCTGATGATTTTACCCCCTTCCGACGTTGCTGAATTAATGTACCGCGTGCAGCAGTTAGCTGGGCTCACGCTAGCTGAATTAGCCCATCATTTGGCGGTCACTTTGCCCAAAGATTTAAAACGGGATAAAGGGATGATAGGACAAATGCTGGAGCAAGCGCTTGGCGCCAGCAGTGGTTCCAAAGCCGAGCCCGATTTTCCACATCTTGGGATTGAACTGAAAACCTTACCAATCGATAGCCATGGCAAACCACTGGAAAGTACTTATGTCTGCGTGGCCGCTTTAACCGATGTCAATCTGCAGCGCTGGCAAGACTCATGGGTCTGCCGCAAACTGCAACATGTGTTATGGGTGCCCATCGCGGCAGAGCGAAGTGTGCCCCTAGCCGAGCGTGTTATCGGCGCAGGATTTTTATGGCAACCCAGTCAACAGCAACAACAGTTATTGCAGCAAGATTGGGAAGAGTTGATGGAACTGATTGTACTCGGTGGGATTGACCAGATTAGAGGCGCACATGGCAAAGTACTGCAGCTTCGTCCCAAAGCAGCCAACGCCAAAGCACTGACCGCAGCGGTCGGCAGCAACGGTCAGCCGATTCAAACACTCCCACGCGGCTTTTATTTAAAAGCAAATTTCACTGCCGACATACTACAACGTCAGTTTGGCAGTTAAAACCAGCACCACCGCATGTTGTTGTGCCTAGCACCAACATCATGGCGACGAGCGTTTTGTACTTTGTCGCTACCACACTAAACCCGCATGACTAGCACAGCACGAAGTCGTACTGCGCTCGTCATACGTTGCGCGGCTAAGTGTCAGCATCACGAGCCGTTATTGCTGGTATCGCGCCAAAATGGCGTCATATTCGCCATTTTGGCGCAGTTCGGCCATAGCAGCATCAAATGCGGTCACTTTATCCGCCGCAACAGAAATTTTGCTGAACATCACATAAACGTCGTTATCACCCAAAGAAATGTTGTGCGCACTGATCGCTTTATCTAAACCTTTGCGCCTTAGCATCGAGGTAGCAACAAATCTATCCTCCAACATGCCGTCGATTTCCTCATCCATCAACCGAGCGAGATTCAGTTCACTTAACGATGCTTCAACAAAATTGGCTTTCAATTTTGCGTCATTATAAAGCCCAGCCAATTCATCACCGTAAAAATATTCGCTGACGATCCCGAGCTTTTTACCTGCGCTTAGAAATTCTGTCATGGTATTTTGTGGCAAACGAGCCTCGTCGGCTGCACGCACAAACAACACAAATTGCTCTTTACGATAAGGCTCAGAGAAGAACGCATATTCTTCCCGTGCCGCTATTTTGGAAGCACCGAGCAGTAGATCGACATCACCGGTTTTTAAACTGGTCATCAATTCGATCCAAGTTCCCTGCTGTGGCACAAGCTGACAATTAATTTTACTGGCAACCGCCTGCATCAACTCAATATCAAGTCCTGCGGGTTGTTGATCCATGTCGACGTATTGATAAGGCTCCCATGCTTCAAACCCAAGTTTTAAAACACAGGCTTGCTCAGGAGTATCCGCTTTAACCGTTGCCACTGCGGGACTTTCTGGTGCTGGAGCTGTTTTAGTTGCTGTTGGCACTTGCGGCGCAACGGGCGCTGGTTTACAACCAATTTGTAATAAAACCAGCGTCATGCACGAGAGAAGGGTTGTTATTTTCATCTGCAGCCTCTTGGTTTGGTCTATCCAAAGCAAGCTTAGTGCATATTTGATAAATTAGTATGGCAAGCACAAGGCTTGCACTGTCAAATGGTGTCGACTAATTGCCAGACTTGTTCAACAACTTGCTGTTGAGCTTCACTACGTTGATACCACAAACCACGCTCCAATCGCCATTGGTAATGGTGTTGTTTTTGCTCATCGGCGATCGCTGACAATTCCACTGATTCAGAATAACGGTCTGGCGCCAATTCAAAAGTCCCGGCAGCTGCTTGTAACAACTCCCCATCGGCGCTTTTACTGACAAAACTAAAGTGTTGGTTCGCAACTATTTTGATCGACTGCAATTGAGTTACGTCCTTTTCAGACAATAACTTACCGTCTGCAGTCATAATTCTGGTCGAGACAAGCCGCCAAGTCCCATCGAGCACAGAGCTGGTCGATTGGTATTTTTTGTCGTTGTTGGTTAAAGCCAACCCATAAAACAGACTTGAACAAATCAACATCAAGCCTAATAAAAATCCAGAGTAATAGTTCATCGCCAACTTTCCTATCTGGCTATTTTACTTCGCGCTAGATACTAACGACAATGCAAAG
>JBBKWN010000068.1:0-22350 GCA_037968955.1 Rheinheimera sp.
AAATAATGGAATTTAAATTAATAGATTCAACAGGATATGGCTCGGCAGAAAATCCGCAAAGCCACATCCACATGTTGCAAGTGATCAATAATTTAATTTTAAAACTTATACGTTAACCCAGCATAGACATAACGCCCTTGGCTATCATGCACACTACCGTTATAACCAAAGGAGCCGCTCGCCAACGGCGGTTGTTTGTTAGCGATATTGCGCACCCCTAAGGTTACTTTTGTGCCGTCGAACGCGCCCGATGTGAATTTATAGTTGGCATACACATTCATGGTGAATAAGCTTGGCACCGCCAGATAGATGGTGTTACCCAGACTATCTTTTGTATTGTTGACACCGGTATCATCAAAGGTGCTCAAATAACGACCCGTCACCCCGGCACTCCAGTTCTCTAAGCTCCAGGCAATAGTTCCGTTGCCGCGCCACTCAGGATTACCATTACGCATTAATTGTGTACCGGCAGCACCTGGCACCGCGATTTTTAATCCGTTAAATAACAAGGCCGTATTACCCGCCGCTTGTGCATCAATGATTAATTGGGTGGTAGGGTCGATTTCTTGTGAAAACTCTAACATTTTGGCGGCAGACAGTTTGAAATCAAACTTACCAATAGCGGTTTCTAAGCTGTAATACGCTGCATAATCAAGGCCGCGCAGTGTTCTTGGTAACAGGTTTACATAAGCGTTATTGACCTGAATAATTTCTAGATTTGGATGCCGAACCACAAACGGATTTGAACTGCCTTTACTTCGTAATAACGCATCCAATAAAATTTGCGTTTGCGCATCAAGTTGACCAATCGTATTTTCTTGCTCAATTTGCCAATAATCCACGGTGAACGTTAATGCATCCAGCGGATTGAAGACTAAACCTGCGGCAGTATTAGTGCTTTCTTCTGGTGCCAGTAGTTTGCTGCCACTGCGTATTTCTGTGGTGCCTTGACTGACATTTTTACCATTTTCATTAAAATACACCGGATCACTTTTGGTATTTGAACGTGCTAAGCCTTCCGTCACCACTTGTGGCAGACCTGGCGCTTTAAAGCTTTGCGCATACGATGCCCGAAACTGTACATAGTCATTGGCAACCCAGGATAACGCGGCTTTTGATTTGAGTACGTCTTGATCAATATCATTAAAACTTTCATAACGGGTCGCCAGCTGCAAGTCGACGGCGTCAGCAAAAGGCAAGTCAGCCAATAACGGGATGTATAACTCGCCATAGGCCGACAGCACATTGCGCGAACCTGCACTATCCAACGTTGGGCTATTTCCTAAGGCATTACTTCCAGCGAGGGTCACTCCAGTCACATCATCGACAAAACTGCTGTTTAACGGAGTGTCTCTGTCTTCATCAAATTTTTCCTGTCTAAATTCAGCGCCTGAGGCAAAACCCACCCCCCCCATCGGCAATTCAATTAACGCCGGTGTCGATATTTTAAAGTCAACCAGCGCTAACTCTGTTTGGGAGATACGGTAAATGGTATCGGTGATTGAGTTGATCACGGCTTGTGAATTGGCGGTTGGGTCGATGCTTGAACCAGGATTATTGACATCACCACCACTGAATAGGTTGTACGCCGTTGCCTGATCTTTGCTATTTGCAGCTTTTGATAATAAGTCCAACCGTACCCAATTGTACGTCACATCATCAGAAATTGCCTTGGAGTACAAAGCCGCCGTTTCCCAACTCCAATCGCCAAAATCAGAGCGAAGCCCAACTAAAGCGCGGTAACTATCATCCGTCACTTCCGTCACACGTGGCCCAGCATCTATCGGTCGATAATTGCGCACTGAGAAATCACGGCCAAGTGGATTATAAAAGGCATCTTTTGCGACATTAAAACGCTGTGAGCTAATGATATGTGCCTGATAGCGGTCACTGGTGGATTTTGCATAATAGTAGATACCTTCAGCAAACAGCTCCAAATCAGAACCTAGTTGCTGGGTGTAAATTGCATACAAATTGGCGCGTTCTAAATCTGATGTGAGTGAGTTATTTTGGTTGCGGTTGTATGCTAAATCGCTGGTGAGCGCGCTTTTTTGTACGCAGGTACCTGGTGTTAAACCTTTCGGTTGCGCCGTGGCACAATTTTGATTAATCGGGCGCACATGAAAAGTACTACCGGCACTGTACTCAAGCCAAGGCGAACCTAAATGACGACTGTCCAAATCGGTATCATTTTTTAGCACCGCAGGCACCCGAGGATCGCCACTGATATCTTCACTCGCGGCATAAGAGCGATCACTGGCTGGCATGCCATTACGCGTTAAATAATTCAGCGAAACGACCAAGTTTGATTTTTCTTCATTAAATGAAAAACCGGAAACCCCACCGAGCGTCAGATCATCTTGACTCGTCCCTTCGGATTTGCCATAACGCACACTGACTTCAGAGCCTTCATATTGGTCGTCTAACACGTAGTTCACCACGCCGGCGACGGCATCTGAGCCATAAATTGCGCCAGCACCATCCCGAAGCACTTCCACACGCTTGAGGCCTTTGACCGGCAAGGTATTTGAGTTAACGGTGGTAATAGGCACAAAATCTTCTGATTGGGTACCAGGATGCAACACCAAACGGCGACCATTTAATAACGTCAGGGTATTGCCTGAACCGGCACTGCGTAAGTTAATTGAAGAAACATCACCGCGTGCGTCGTTTACGCCAGAACTGGTTCTTGCATCATTAAAAGCCGTATCACCTACTTGGGGGATTTCCGCCAACAGTTGATCCCCTGACAGCGCACCCGAGTTTTCAATATCTTTACTACTCATCGTCGTGATGGGTAAGGCACCAGTATCGCGGTTTACTTTGATGTTAGAGCCAATCACACTAATTTTTTCTATTTTTTGCTCCGACTCCGCTTGGGTTGCTGCCTCGGCAAACACCAGTTGTGAAGTCAGTGCTGCGATGACACATAACCCTAAATGCGAAGGTTTAAATTTGAAGTTTGCTCTATCGTTCATGACATCCACCATTTTCGTGTTATAGGTTTTATAATGAGTCAGCTTAAATTTACATCTGTTAATTTAGTTTCGTCTCGTGACATTCACCTTGACTGTAAATGTGCACTTTCACAATTGACGCTTTTTCATTCACCTATAACCTTGGGTTATAGTCGCAGTAACAAAGGCAAAAGCCCTCCATGCTGCGCGCAGGATTGCAACCGCTGCAGCAGATTGGCAGCCGCAACCTATAACCAAAAGCTATTACCGGCACAACTTTCTCGAATATCTCTTTGGATTGAGCTCGCTTATCTTTTGATACAAGTGCAGTTTCATCACAACACCCGTTTTGGCGTTGTATCTATTATCAGAAAGAAGACATTCATATGAGCAGAAAACAAAAAATCCTTGCCTGTGCCTTACAAGCCCATGTGATTGACCAGCATTTAACCGCGGTTGGGGTGATGGATTTAGATGGTTTAAGAAAGACCGTGCATGATGCGTATGCCGCTTTTCCGGCTAATTTCTTCCATACTTTTGCCGTGAAAGCCAACGCCTTAGTTCAGGTTTTACAGTCGTTACGTGAATATGGCATGGGCGCTGAAGTCGCCAGCCCTGGCGAGTTATTAATAGCGCGGACCGCTGGGTTTACCAACGAACAGATTATTTTTGATTCGCCCGCAAAAACAATGCAGGATTTGCGAGCCTGTCTTCAGCATGGCATCGCCCTTAACATTGATAATCTACAAGAGCTGGCACGTATTGATAGCTTAATGCTGGAGTTCCCGCAAACGACCTCCGTGATCGGATTTCGCGTCAATCCACAAATTGGCAGTGGTAAAATCACTTCCACCAGCACCGCCACCGCCACCTCGAAATTTGGGTATCCATTAGCGGATGGTGACAATTATCTACAACTCATCGAAATCTATCGGCAGCGGCCTTGGTTAAAAAGCATTCACACCCATACCGGCTCCCAAGGCTGCGAGCTGTTGATGATGGCGCGCGGTATTAAAGTGATCACCGATTTGGCAGAAGAAATAAACGCCGTGATAGGCCACCAGCAAATCACTCGGCTCGATATTGGCGGTGGTTTGCCGGTTAATTTCGACTCTGAAGATGTCAACCCAAGCTTTGAAGCCTACGCTGCGGTATTAAAAGCCGAAATCCCGGTGTTATTTACCAACAAATACCAAGTAAAAACCGAATTTGGCCGGGCTATCGTCGCTAAAAATGGGGTCATTATTACGCGGGTTGAATACACCAAAAACTCAGGTGGCCGGCATATCGCAATTACCCATGCTGGGGCACAAATTCTGACCCGCACCGCATTTTTACCTAAATCATGGCCGATTAGAGTGACCGGTTTTACCGCCACAGGCAGTGAGCGAACTGAAGAAACCTCCAAGGTGGTCACTACAGATGTGGCTGGCCCTTGTTGTTTTGCTGGGGATCTCATTTGTGCGAACCAAGCACTACCAAAGCTTGAAGTCGATGATTTTGTGATGGTGCATGACACGGGTGGTTATTACTTTAGCAATCATTTTGACTATAACAGCCTACCTCGGGTGGCGGTATATGCGGTGACCGGATCCGATGATGCATTAACCATCCAATGCATCAGAGAAGCGGAAACCATTGAAGATGTCCTGAAAAAAATGTAGGGTCATTGCCCTAAAGTAAAACATCGAAAAAAGCACCACAATCTATATTCGTTAATTTTATTTTATCCATTATCAGGAAATACATCCAAAGCATCTAAAAGTGAGCTTAATTATGGAAATAAATGTCGGTGTCATTGAAACACTCGCGGCAGCACTTATTATTCTTTTTTCGGGATATTATTGTAATAGCAAAGTGTCATTCCTACGGAATAACAACATTCCCGAGCCGGTTGTCGGCGGCATTGTTTTTTCCATTTTGGCTGCCATCGGCCACTCCTACTTTAACCTCAATATCAATTTTGATATGAGCTTTAAAAGTCCACTGATGACGATGTTCTTTACCACGGTCGGCTTAGGCGCAACCTACACACTACTGCTCAAAGGTGGCCCTAAGGTGGTGTTATTCCTTGGCATAGCCACGGTGTTTTTGTTTTTTCAAAATATCGTTGGTGTCGGCTTGGCCATCGGCTCCGGCATGGACCCACTGATGGGCTTAATTGGCGGTTCGGTCACGTTATCTGGTGGTCATGGCAACGGTGCGACTTACGCAGATTTGTTTATTGCGCAATATCAGATGCCCGGGAACGTATTTGAACTGGCGATGGCTGCAGCGACATTGGGTTTGGTGTTAGGCGGCTTAGTCGGCGGCCCCGTAAGTAAAAGACTCATTACCCGCTATAACCTCAAGCCGGACGTATATCATGAGGAACTTGATGACACCGTCACCTTTAATCCTGATGATCATGACTTAGTCACCCCGAAAAAAATGATGGAAACTTTATTCGTTATTTTAGGCTGCATGATTGCTGGCCAACTGGTGTATCAGCAATTAAAAGCCGCGGACATTGTGCTACCGGATTTTTTAATGCCGTTATTATTTGGGGTCATCGCATCTAACCTTTGTGAATTATCAAAACGTTACACCGTCAGCCGCGCTTGTATCGACTTATGGGGAACGATGGCATTGTCAATTTTCTTGGCATTAGCCTTAATGTCCTTAAAAGTGTGGGAACTGGCGAACTTGGCGGGCCCGATGGTGGTGATTATCTTTATTCAAGCCGCCATGATGATGCTATTTGCCTATTTCATCACGTTTAGAGTGATGGGCAAAAACTATCACGCCGCCATTATTGCCGGCGGCCATTGTGGTTTTGGCTTAGGCGCAACCCCAACTGCCGTGGCGAATATGGAGTCGTTAGTTGCTCGATTTGGCCCTTCACCGCAAGCCTTTTTGGTGGTGCCGTTAGTCGGCGCTTTTTTCATCGATATTACCAATGCGTTGGTCATTCAACTCTTTTTAAGCTTCCCTTTTATGCACCCCTAACTTGCGCCGGGTTAAGCGCCGATTGCTGCCTCACATCTGCTTAACTCATGGCGTGCAGCAAAAGCTGGAGTGTGCCCAGCGGTCGCTGGCTTTACGTCGGTCACTGGCTTTACGTCGGTCGCTGCCTTTACGTTCGCCTGACGGCAGTTGCCGCCGCTTGCATTTGCCTCCTCCTACTGGCCGCGCGATACGTGGCAGCAGGGATCCACAATACGCGACTGCTTGGCGCTGCTGACAAGTTGCATCCGGTGATGTGGTGTGCACAAACAGCAACATGCGCCAAGGTGGGAGGTTTCTCGCGGCAGCCCGGAACGCGGCGCAGACGAAGCCGGCATTTTCCCGCAGCAATGCCCGCGTCAATCATGAGGATTTGCCATGCGTTTAAGACATATTGAAATTTTCCATGCCATCTACACCACGGGTTCGATCACCAATGCGGCCAAGATATTACATGTATCACAACCCTCGGTGAGTAAGGTGCTGTCGCATGCAGAAATGCAGCTCGGTTTTGATTTATTTCAACGCGTAAAAGGCAGTCTCATCCCGACCGAAGAAGCGGAAATGCTGTTTGATGAGGTTGATAAAATTTATCAGCAAATGCGTTCGATTAAAAACACGGCTGAGAACATTAAAAAGCTGGAATACGGTCAAATTAATATCGGGGCGAGCCCGGCATTAGGCTTTGAAATTATCCCAAGTGCGATTGCGAAATATCACCATCTGCATCGGCAAGTCAATTTTAACATCCAAACTTTACATAACGACGCCGTCATGCAGGCATTGCTTGAACATAAATGTGATCTGGCTATTTTGTTCTCACCACCGCTGATGCCAGGCATTCGGTCGATAGCCATGGCGGAATCTGAATTGGTGATTGTTTATCCAAAAGCGATGTTTCCACAAAGCCCCCGCCAACTTTCAATCCAACAACTACGTGCCTATGAATATATCGATATTAGTAATAGTGGCCCGTTAGCCGAGCTGTTGTGGGCAAGAATGGTGCAAGAAAATGTTGAACTCGAATCATTTATTAAAGTGCAGACCTATTTTATTGCCACCCGGTTAGTCGCCAAAGGCGCCGGTATTTGTATCGTAGACCGATTTACCGCCGAAGGAAATTTAACTGAAAACACCGCGATAGCATCGTTTGACCCACCGCTCACCTTTACGGTTGATGCCCTTTATTTGGAAGATCGCAATTTATCCAAAGTAACCAACGAGTTTATTCCTTACTTAAAACAAGAATTCATGCTGCAACAACCCCAACTTCCGTGAACTTGAGATCAGAAAATTTGAACTAAAGAAAAAAGCCAGCAACAATGCTGGCTTTTTCATGCAACTCAGAATTGAACTTTATTCCTGAATTACAACTGTTATCGATTTAAATCAACAACTTACTCCACAGTAACACTCTTGGCTAAGTTCCGTGGCTGGTCGACATCGGTGCCTTTAATGATGGCCACATAGTAGCTCAGCAATTGCAGCGGAATGGTATAGATGATGGGCGCAATCAGCGGGTGAACATGTGGTACGTTTACCACACGCTGGGTGGCGTCTGATTTGAAGTGGGCGTCGGCATCGGCGAATACATACAAAATACCACCACGAGCGCGCACTTCTTCCACGTTCGACTGCAATTTTTCCAACAGTTCGTTATTTGGCGCCACCACAATGATCGGCATTTGTGCATCAATCAGCGCCAGTGGGCCGTGTTTTAACTCACCTGCGGCGTAGGCTTCAGCGTGAATATAAGAAATCTCTTTCAGCTTCAGCGCACCTTCCATCGCAATTGGATATTGATCACCACGGCCTAAGAACAACGAGTTTTGTTTGTCGGCAAATTCTTCCGCCAGCTTCTCAATACTACCGGCCAGCTCCAATGTTTGTTCTAACTTGGCAGGTAATGAGCGCAGTGCATCAACCATGTCTTTTTGCTGGGCGGCCGTTAAACCGTTGTATTTACCAATGGCGAGCGTCAGCATGGCTAAACCAACCAGCTGCGTGGTAAAAGCTTTGGTTGAAGCCACCCCAATTTCAGCGCCGGCACGGGTCATAAAGGCTAAATCAGATTCACGCACCAAGGACGAGCCAGCCACGTTACAAATGGTTAAGCTGCCAACATAACCCGCTTCTTTAGCTAAGCGCAGTGCGGCCAGTGTATCGGCGGTTTCGCCCGACTGAGAAATACTGACCAACAGGCTATTTGGCTGGACAAAAGACTTACGGTAGCGAAATTCAGAAGCAATTTCGACGTTACAAGAAATGCCACCTAATGACTCTAACCAATAACGCGCCACCATGCCGGAGTGGTAAGAAGTACCACAAGCGACGATTTGCACGTGTTTTACTTTTTTGAACAGCTCTGCCGCGCCGTTACCGAAGGTTTCGTCCAGCACGGACTCTGCGCTTAACCGACCTTCCAGCGTGTTGTTAATCGCAAACGGCTGCTCATAGATTTCTTTGAGCATAAAGTGGCGATATTGGCCTTTATCACCAGCGTCATAACTGACGTTCGACTCATGCGTCACTCGCTCTACCGGATAACCATTTTTATCAAAAATATGCACCGTGGTGCGGGTAATTTCCGCCACGTCACCTTCTTCTAAAAACATAAAACGGCGCGTTACCGGCAATAATGCCAACTGATCAGAAGCAATGAAGTTTTCGCCAATACCTAAACCAATCACCAACGGGCTGCCTGAACGGGCGACCACCAGCCGGCTTGGATCGGTTTTATCCATCAGCACGGTGCCATAAGCACCCGTGAATTGTTTCACCGCTTTTTGCACGGCCGCCACCAGCGATTCGGCGGTTTTTAATTCTTCTTCGACTAAATGGGCAATCACTTCGGTATCCGTGTCTGAGTTAAACACATAACCTTTGCCTTTTAAGGCTTCACGCAATACGTGGTGATTTTCGATAATACCGTTATGCACTACCGAGATTTTGTCAGAAACATGTGGATGGGCGTTGCGCTCAGAAGGCTCGCCATGCGTTGCCCAACGAGTATGCGCAATACCGGTGCCACCCGGCGTTGCATGCAGCGCGACTGCATCAGATAATTCTTTGACTTTGCCTAACCGGCGCAGACGTTGTAATTCACCGGTCGGGCTAATCACCGCAACACCAGCCGAATCATAACCGCGGTATTCTAAGCGGCGTAAACCTTCCACCAGAATTTCTACCACATCACGTTGCGCTACCGCGCCGACTATTCCACACATATTTACTCCGATTTTTCCATAGTAGGTTGGACAGGGGCACAAATCACTTTGACACCCTGCTGTTCTATTTGCTGTTTTGCCGCGTCGGGTAACTTGTCGTCTGTCACCAGAATTTTTATCGACGTCCACGGCAGTTCGAGATTATGAATTTTGCGACCAATTTTATCCGATTCGACCATCACCACCACTTCGCGCGCCACTTCCGCCATCACCCGGCTTAAACTGGTCAGCTCATTAAAGGTGGTGGTGCCACGCAGTAAGTCGATACCATCAGCGCCAATAAACAGCTGGTCAAAATCGTAAGCACGCAGCACCTGTTCCGCCAGCTGACCCTGAAAGGACTCCGACTGCGCGTCCCAGCTACCACCGGTCATCAGTAATTTAGGTTCGTGCTCTAATTCACGCAAGCTATTGGCGATATATAACGAGTTGGTCATCACCACCAAACCTTGTTTGTTTGATAATTCAGGTAATAACGCGGCGGTGGTACTGCCGCTGTCGATAATAATCCGATAGTGATCGCGAATTAAACTAGCTGCCGCTTTCGCCAACGCTTGTTTACCAGCAGAAATGCGTTCCACCACGGCTTCGGTCATCAATTCTTGAGGTAGCGACACCGCCCCGCCATACTTACGTAGCAGTAAGCCTGTATGCTCCAGCGCGGTCAAATCTTTACGGATCGTTACCTCCGAGGTGTCAAACCGCATTGCTAGAGCGTCGACACTGACTTCACCTTGTTCGGTCAGTAATTCGACAATGGCACGACGACGTTGTTGAGTGTTCCGTTTGTTCATGGCACCCGCAAAATGTTTCGATTCGAAAGATATCGGCGCAACTCGAAAGGCATTCTAGCCATTCGAAAGATAATTGCAATCAAAATATCCAATCGCCGACATCGTAATAGATGTAAAAAGCGGCAGATATCTAGTGCAATTTTCACTCGATGCGTCAACGGCGACCCAAGCACCCGCCTTGCCGCAGTATCAAAGCACATTGGCGCCGAACATTCAGCCCGACATTCTGCCAAACATAGTGCCCGACATAGCTAGGTTTTAGTATTGATGCTTTTATGACAGGTCACAATAGCCGATGGCGCAGCGGACTACCACGGATAAAATCCACAAAATAACAGTAGTAAAATTAACATCATCGCTAATAAACACACCCGCCGATCTAACGACTGATATAACCAGTAATCAATCGAAACGAGTAAGCCTGCAGGCAGTAACATCCACAATAATTGCAAGCCAAACCACATCAGCGTGTTGGTTGAACTAAACATGAGACAACTCCCTGTTGCGCCAAGTACCTGTGCCAGTGCAGCAAGGTCTTCGATACCGGCAGAATATTTTAAATGAGAATCATTTGCAATAAGGAATTAAAACTCGTATAGTGATTTTGTCATGGAGACGAACTGTACTTGCACGGTTTGCGGAAGGATCCGAAATCCACGGTGTTTATGCGTTTCTGCAGTTTAGGGAGTAGCCTGATACTACTCCCTTTTTTTTGCCTGCATTCCTAGAAACCGGATCACTCGATGCCGGATAAACAGCAGCGAAAAGCTGGTGCAACGCATTGCTTCGAACAAGCAACTATCGGCAAGCTAGACTATCAACACCAAAAACGGCTGCGATGTTGGACACAACATCAGGCTCAAGTCGCAGTGTCATTGTGTTGTAACATCAATTGTAAGGTATTGGCGACCAGTTGAAATTCGGCAAATTGTTTCGCCGTAACAGCTTTCCCTGCAGCATCGGCATACAGCAGCGCAAAAATGCGTTTTTCCACTTTTAAACTCGCCACTAAACAATCGCCATCCTGCGGTAATAACACCTCAAGCCCTGCTAGCGGCTGGGTTGTTGTACTTTTCACCCGCCAGATCGGTTGTTGTTTTAGCAGCAAATCGTGGAGTAACTCGCCTTTATGTAGCTTATCTAACTCAATTTTTAGCTGCTGACGCCACAACAAAGTATCCCGACCGGCGACATACCTCGCTTCAAATGACTTACTTTTATAATCCATCAGCATCAGGCTAACCCTTGCTAAGCCTGCGCCTTCATGCAAGCAAAGCACCGCCGAATGCAAAATTTTGGTGAGGTTGTCACCCAGCTGAAACAATTTAAACAATAAGTTCAGATGCCGCACAAGTTCGTGGTCGGTGACCGCGTATTGCGCGGTTGCCTCCAATATTTGTTGTCGCCCTGGTAGCTGCGACAAAATTTGATCTGCACCATAGCTACTGGCGGTGGCGGCCGCTTCGTCGGCCATCAGTAAAATTTGCTGCTGGCTTTCTTCGATGCTGAGCTGACAAATTTTCGCCAGTTGCAGGCAATGTTCACTCATTTTCGGTGAGGATAAACCTTGTTCGATATGCTGGCTGATTTGGTCAGCCAGATTCACAAGCACCGCCAAACTGCCAGACTTTTGCACCGGACTCACCGCATCTAGCAATAAATCGCCCAGTTTCCACTCTTTAATCAGTTCTCTATTTAAGGTATCAATGCCAACACCGAGATATTTCATCGCAATGGCATGTTCGTCTTCTGGGTATAAGTCACGCTCAATAATAAACTGCTCGGCGGTACTTTCCTGACTAGCCAGCAGCGCTAACTCGGCGACTTGCCGTAGCAAGGCGGCAATAAACACTTGCTCGCGCCGATCACTGTCTAGTTTTGGCACCATCGCCCGCGCCTGCACTGCCGCATGAAAAGAGCGGGCTAATCGTTGCAACAACATGGCTTTAGGTTTACCGGAGAGAAAACTATCGATCAGTACGCTGGCCAGAGTAATGTTTTTTACTTCAATAAAACCAATTTGCACGATGGCGCGGGATACCGTTTGTACCGATTTACTTGAGCGATTGTAATGGACGGTATTGGCCACCCGAAGTACTTTGGACGTCAGATTGGCGTCTCTTAAAATAATTTGCGCGAGGTCATCCGCACTGCTTTCGCTGCTGTCATTGAGCTGACAAACTTCCATCACTACGCTGTTGATTGAAGGTAACTTCTGATTTAACAGTAACTTCATCCAAGCGGATAAACCACGAATTTGGGACATGCATCACCTTTTGAATCCTGTGACTAGTGCATCGACGCTTGTCGCTGCCAACCACAACGTCGTTTACCCGCCGTCTGAGCACAAAACCGTATCACACAAAAGTGCTGCGGCAGCCGGCGGCATAGATCATTTAATGTGGCTGCTGCTTCGCGTCCTGCACCAGCACCCAAGGTGATATCACCACGGCCCACAAGGTACTTTGTTGCTGATACCAAGCTTGTGCCTGGTCCGGTTCGACTCGCCCCAGCTGCCCCTGTGCCAGCCACGCTGCGACTTGAGACTTGGCATCTTTGGCAAACGCGTAAGCGACATCAATCAAATCAAGTTGCGCTGACACTTGCAGCACATCACCGGCGGCATAAAATTTCTGTAGCTCAAGCCAGCTGATTTGCGCCGTCTCTGCAGTAATTTTGGCCTTTAAGACTTCGGGGTCGACATCAAAATTTTCGTTCATATCACGATCACTTGGTTGAATTTAGCTCGGTTTATCCACCACCACAGCGCATCACTCTGGTTCATCACCTTGTTCTGACACTTGCGATGCACTTAATTCATGTTTTTTCAAAAGTTTATGAAAATCCGTCCGGTTACGACCGGCCAGCTCTGCGGCTCGGGTGACATTGCCTTCAGCCATCTTTAACACTCGCACCAGATATTGCCGCTCGAATTGGTCCCGCGCTTCGCTCAACGTGGGCCAGAAACTACGGTTTTGCGCTAGCGCTTGCTCGACCAATGCCAGGCTAATCACGGGGTTACTGGTTAAAGCGACACATTGCTCCACCACGTTGACCAATTGCCGCACGTTACCAGGCCACTGTGCAATGACCAGCGCTTGCATCGCATCTTCAGAAAAACGATTAACCTGGACATGGTGGCGCTCACCGCTTTGCGCCAGTACATGCCGCGCCAGCAGCGGAATATCTTCCGCCCGCTCACGCAGCGTTGGTAAATGCAGATTCACCACATTTAGCCGGTAATATAAATCTTCACGAAAGCTTTGCTCTTGCATCGCTTGTTTTAAATCACGGTGGGTGGCGGAAACTATCCGCACATCGATCGGAATCGACTTGGCACTGCCGACCGGTCGGATCTGCCGTTCTTGCAAAGCACGTAACAATTTAACTTGCAGCGGCAATGGCATGTCGCCAATTTCATCCAAAAACAAAGTGCCGCCATCGGCTTCGCGAAACAAACCAGCATGCTCGCTGACGGCGCCGGTAAACGCACCTTTGGCATGACCAAATAGTTCGGATTCCAGCAAATGCTCCGGCAGCGCACCACAGTTAATAGCAACAAAGTTGCGCCGAGCCCTGGGGCTGGCTTGGTGAATAGCTTTCGCCAGCAATTCTTTACCGGTACCACTGGCGCCGGTAATCAACACACTGACATCACGCTGTGCTACGCGATACGCTTGTTCGAGCAATTGTTCCATGCCTTTGCTACGCGTAACAATGGCATGACGCCACTCGTCTTTACTTGGCACGTGCGACTGGTTCACTGCCTTTTGCAAAATGTCCCGCAGCTCAACATTATTCAGTGGTTTGGTTAGAAACCCAAACACCCCGCGCTGTGTCGCGGCAACCGCTTCCGGAATAGAGCCATGCGCGGTCATCAGCACCACCGGCAATCCTGGGTTTCGCTTGGCGATTTCGTCAAACAAGGCCATACCATCTAAACCCGGCATTCTTAAATCACTCAGCACCACATCCACCGGGTGCTTTGCTAACAGGGTTAAAGCCGTTTCCGCGCTATCGGCGCTTACTACCTGATACCCCTCACCTTCGAGGCGCAAGGTCATCAACCGCAATAAACTAGGGTCATCATCAACGAGCAACAGTCGGGCATTATTTCCACTCATGCTCAGCCTCCGCCACTTTGATTGAGCTTGGCTTCAATTTGCGTCAGCGCATCAATTTTCTTTTGTAAATCAGCATTTCTCTTCTGAAGCCGCTCTAGGTTGTCTTGCTGCTGGCCATTCAACCGCCCCAGCGCTTTAACGGCAGATTCCGATTCTAGCAATTTTTGGTTGTAGGCATGATCCCAACGTAATAAAGCAGCCAAACCTGGCGGCAAGCTAGGTAATTGCTCACCAAGTTGCATTTGTGCTTTCAATCGCATCGGGTACGGTGTGTCAGGATGAATGTGGATCAATATCTGTTGTAGTGCAACCACCGGTCCATATTGCAGATTTTTGCTCAGGTTATCCCGCTGTTTAGCCGTCATCTTTAACAGCTCACTGCGAAACTCACTCCAGGCAGTGAGACTTGCCATGTCGTCACTAATCGCCATCGCGGGTTTCACCGGCTCAGGGGCTTGTTGTGGTAATTCCACCACTTTTTCCGGCTCTGGTGTGGTTTTGATCACCACCGGCAGCGGCAATGCGCCACCTTGACACCCAGCCAACAACAGGCTGCCAGCCAGCATAGTCCATAACTTCATAACGAATCCTCAACCATTGGTAATCTGATGCGAATACATACATCTGCATAATTCACATCGACAATTTCGGCTAGCCCGCCGAGTAACCGGGCACAATCAGCCACAATCGAAAGCCCTAAACCCGAACCTTGAATGGCGTCAAAACGCGGTGCGGTGCCACGCTGAAAAGGTTCAAACAGCTTTGCCCGCATTTCTGCCGGGATCGGCGTGCCATTGTTCGCGACATCTAATAACAAAAATTTATCGTGCGGCCGAAGTACCACCCACACCGGACTTGCCTGGCCACCGTAAGCCTGCGCGTTGTTAATCAGATTGTCCAAAATTCGCCGAAACAGCATGGTATCGGTATAGATGCGTGGCAGTTGGCAATCCAATTCAATATATTGCTGGCGCTGTTGCAGCGATAACGCGTGGTCATTAAAACAACTTTGCAATAGCTGCTGGCTATCATGCCAAGCAAATTCTGGTTTTGCCTGTTGTAATAAACGGTTGTAATCAAGCAACTGTTCGGTGAGCTGACTAAGCCGGTCGGCACTGCCACTTAATAAAGTCACGACTTCTTTTTGTTGAGGATTGAGCATGCCGACCACTTGTTCTGATAACAAGGCACAACCCTCTTTAATACTGGAAAGTGGAGTTTTTAACTCGTGCGACGCATGACGCAGCAAAATCAGGCGCAACGCCTCCAGCTGCTGCAGACGTGACGCTAACCAACGTAGTTGCTCACCCAATTCAATCAGTTCGCGTGGCCCTTCAACCTTTTCATTGGGAAAATGATGGCTCGCTTGGCCAATTGAACGGATCATGGTGTCCAGTTGCTTAATCGGTGACGCAATCCGCGCCGACGCCCATAACACCAACAATAACGTCAGGATCACCAATGCTACACTCTGCCAGGCCAGCTGGTTTTGTGTTGCCACCACATAACTTTGCTGCGCCTGCAGCCGCACTTCAAGTAAATTCCAAGTTTGTTCAGTTAACTGTGCCTGTTGTTGCCGAATTTGCAACAACAAAGGCGATAAGTCTTCAATGCTGCTTTGCAGGTAAATCTGCAGCAAGACTTCGACTTGGCGTTGTTGTTGTTCACATAAGTTTTTTGCATTCAAACTCTGGCATAAAGTGTCCAACATCTGCTGATAATTGCTGATGTGTGTCACCGCCAAGTGGCTGAGGGCTTCAGTGCGCAAAATACTGAACTGGCGAACTGCCCGCTCAATATCAATCACCACATTCTGCATATTTTCAGTGACTTTGACGCTGCCGACAGACGTTTCAGCTTCCGCAACGGCATAACGACTCACCGCTGACAAGGCGCTATTACTTTGCCATAGCAACACCACCAGTGGGATCAGCGCGAGGAAAAAGCTCAGTAGGATAAATTGACGCAAAGAAGCTGGCTGAAAAGGCATACGCATAACGACGGGTTCTCCTGACTACAAGCAGCTTCGATAAGACACTTGTCAGGCTATCATAACGGAATAATGCAGCAGTCCCAACAGATTCAATGTTCAACGCCGGTTGTGACATCATCCGAAAAATCATCAACCTGCAAACTCGCCCCCCTTAAACACCGCGCGAATATTGCTCACAGCAATTCAACGTCAATAGCAGCAAGAGACGCTGGGCACACCAATAGCGACTTTTGCAACACGCACCAGTCCTGCCACTATCACACGGCCTAGCTACCTCGTACCTGCTTTTTCTAAAGGCATCGCACTGCAGCAAAGGTGTCACAAGACAATACTGTGCTCAATACTTTGCTCAATACTGTGCTGCGAAACCGGTCGGTATTGGATCTGTTCTAAACTCGAAAAGGGATGGATGGGCTTGCTAAAATTTGCAAAAAAAAAGGCCGGTAATCATACCGGCCTTAACGGGATTTGAAGCTATTAGGCGCGTGCGGTAACACCTGCAGCGCGTGCTTTGCGAACTTTTGCCGACTGGCGATTGTAGGCATCAGCAAATTGTGCTTTTTCTAACTGGCGTACTGAAGTGCCGTTCACATCAATTTTGCGTAAGTATGTGACAAACACAACAGCATTGACCGCGAAGAATACGACTGCTGCGATTAAAAATGTGTCCATGGTGTACCTCTTTTCATGTTGCCAGCCTAGGCTGGTCTTTCAATTTTGAATTTCACTGATTCGCTTCATCAGGTAAAAAACGGAAGTGGAAGCTTGTGTATCACTTGCGTTATTTACCTGGACAATCTGTTTAATGCACAGGGCGTGCCAACACAGTCATATTATTTATTTACCTATTAAATACAATGCCTTATGTGCAAATTGACGCATTATTTTTTTATGCGCGGCTGGAGCAGGCGAATGATCTGTTGCAAATTAGAGACAGGGATCATGGCTCATTTTAAATATCCTTTAAATTCATACAGTTAATGTGTATCCATTTTGCGACAGTTAGTGCCACCACGAACACCAATCCATTAAAACACTTATTAATCAATCGCTTATGGTGAGATAGGTCTAAGCTTTGCTTGAGGTTAAACGTCAAGGCAGGACAATATGCACGGGCGAAGAGTTGATAGCAGACAGCCCCATAAAATGGGGCTGTGTAGGGGCAACGCTGAAGATACTCAAAATAGTGTGGCTGCGCACCACGCGAGGTGGCGCTAGGTTAGTAGATAAATCCGTATTTGCGGGCAACTTTGTCAAAATATTCCAGACATTGTTTAGCGTATTCGCGTTTTTCCACATAACTACCGGGGAAGAAACTTTTCTTAAAGCCATAGGCGACGATATCTTTCAGCCGTTTGAGCGGAATATCAAAGTTATCCACCGCTAACTGATATTCGCGACTCACCGTCGTATTCGATACCAAACGGTTGTCGGTACAAATGACAGTCGCCATCCGGTTTTCCAGCATGTCGCGCAGTTTATGCTGCTTGATATCGGTAATGGCCGGATTGGTTTGCAAATTGGAGGTTAAGCACACTTCAATGGCAATACGTTTGTCAGCAATGTAAGAAGCGAGCTCTTTGATGTATTTTTGTTTATCGAGAATGTTCGGGTCACGGATCATTTCCGGCATAAACATCGAATATCCGTGGCCAATGCGGTCGGCATAACATTCAGTAATGGCTTCAAACACCGACTCAGCACCATAAGCTTCGCCGGCATGTAAGGTTTTTAACAGGAAGTGCTGATGAGCGTATTCATAGACTTCTTTAAAGTTATGCGCCGGATAACCTGATTCTTGACCCGCTAAATCCAACGCCACAATAGGCACACCTTCTTCGTCACGCAGCCGCACACTGGCACGCACCAGCTCCATCGCAGCCAATTTAATCACCTGCATCGGCTCAAAATCACGCATCAGTTGGAATAAGTTGGTGTAATAAGGTGAAAAACCTTTATCGCCGAACATGCGCATGGCGCAATTAATAATGCCGTAGGCAAAAGGTGGTTTATCGCCTGCAATAACTACCGCTTGTTGATTATATTCAGTTTGCGCCCTTTTTAAGCCGTTATTCACTGCGTGCATCACTTTGTCAAAAGTAATGCCGGCTGGTAAGTCGATCAGCAACTGCGGCGCAAAACGCACTTCAATGTAATTGACGCCTTCTTCTTGGTTATCAATCGCGAGCTCATAAGATGCCCGCTCAAGGTTTTCCATATCCCGCAGCACACCACAGGTGTATTGGAAACAATGCAGATATTCACCAAGATTATTGTATGACTCTTTAAACACCAGCTCTTTTAAGCCAGCCACCGTATTCGATGGCAGCGTTAGCCGACTACGCTTGGCCATCTCAATCAACGACTCTAGGCGCAAACTGCCATCAAGGTGCAGGTGTAAATCAGACTTAGGCATTTCTTTAATAAAATCAGCGGAATAATGTGGCATACCAACTCCTTTTACATCAAATTTTGCATAGTGTATCAGTAAATTCCTGATACACGACGCTGCATTGTATATAGCAAGGTGATGCCAATACTGACAGTTTAGGTGGTAAAAATACGCATTTTAATCGGAAAGAAAAGCTGAATAAACCGACGTTAAAGCTGTAAACGTAAATATTACCATCTAATGTTAACGACCTCGTCAGCGACATTTTTGTAAATAAAGTGATGCTGACGATATCAATCACAAAATAACCAGTCACAGGTGAACCAGAACCGGCGCATTTTTTCCTCAATTCTAAAGGTAACTACTTTCACAAATTTGCTCATAATTAATGCGTTTAGTGTTTTGGTTTGTTTGGCGAATGGTCAGATCGCGCAAACTGCACTGAGTAGCCACCCACCAGTGAACTAAGCATTCGAACAGTTATTTAGCAGGTCTCATCATGGTCAGGGGACTACGACATACGCCACCCGACTGGTTATATTGCGCATACATTCACCTCTAAGTAGGGTTTTCTCTTGATGCTCAAATGCTCAAGCTTACTTGATGATCACGCGCTTACGTTGAAGCAAAGTACGACCCAACCAAGACAGCGTCGTCATGAATACCAGAAGCACAGGGATAAGCAGAATGGGAACCCCAAACAATGTGCTTTTACGCACGAAGGCTGGAAACACTTGCATTTGACCGGTGAAAAAAGACCCGGTGGCAATCAACATCGCGAAACACATCCGCCACAAATGCCGAACTAAACGCTGTCCACCCGCAATCTGTCCTGCCCGCAACAAACGCACATCCAGTGCTGCGCACAACAAGCTGACGACACCAAAGAATATCAGCGTCTGTGGTGGGCTATTTCTGGTGATTAAGGTGTTTGGATCTTCCAGAAAATTGAACCACAGGCTAAGCGAATACACACCCACTATCGCAGCGGCCAATGCCAAGCCGGCCAGCAACCGATAGCGATCCTCAACCTTGCGCTTGACGGCCAACCAAGAGGTACCCGCCAGATAAGCGGTGACTAAAGCGACCACGCCGGTCACATGGTCGGTGCGTAGGAAGAATGAAACGATGGCGGCACTGCCGGTCATGATGAACATCGAAATGGTAAACAGGGTTCCGGCTTTGCGATGCACCGGTGAACCTTTGGCTGCAATCATCGCCATTGCGCCAGCAAAAATGGCCACTAAACCCGCGATAATATGGATCCAAGTCATAAAAAACCTTTTGTTGTAGCAGATTTGATAGGGGAAGAATAAGCCAAATGACGGCGTATTTTTGCGGCGGTATTGATAAAGTACGGATTGGATAGACTTAATGACGTTCTATGCTGACAGATGACAAAAGCAGCGGTCTTTGATTCAGGTGAGTCATTCAGGTGAGTGATTCGGGTGAGTCATTCGGATAAGTCATTAGCGCAAGGACGCGCCCGTTATTCGTCGGCCGATACCGTCATTTGCACCAGTAACGGCGTCAGTCATCATTCGGGGGCATACCAGACCCGGCTTTGCAGTGTAAGCTAGGCATATGCCTTTTTTTTGCCGGACATACGGCATATAAAAACAACATTCTGTTGATATTTTTTGAGTTGGTCGAATTATGCAACACCGTGATCTCCCGCCTGCATTGCCCACAACACCAGCACTATTTGGCTGGCAGCGGCTGCGCGTGGTTATTTTGGCCAGCATCGTGTTAACCGCGTTATGGTTGCCAATTTTTCAGTCCAGTTGGCTGTTGCCACCAATCCGGGTGCTGTTTGTCGGATGCTTGCAATTGCTTGCATTTGGTATTGTAGAGCGCTGGCCGCAGCGATTGCCTCGCTGGGTGGCGCGCTGGGTGTTACAGGTGATAGCAGTCGCAATAGTGACGCCTTTTGCGGCGGTGTTGATTTATTCCCTGACCACGTTTTCCCATCCTGAAGTGTGGACCACGGACCCGAAAAAAATGCTTGGTTTTGGCATGTTGGTCGCTGCAGGTTTGTTCGTGTCGCCGTGGATTGCCATGTCGGCATTATATCGTCATATCAACGGCCAGGCGCAGCGCCAGGCGTTGTCGTTTGAGCTCGAACGCAGCCAGTTAGCCAGAGATGCACTAGATTCGCGTCTGCGTTTATTGCAGGCGCAGGTCGAGCCACATTTTTTGTTTAATACCTTAGCCAACGTGCGTGAATTGGTTGATTCGGGATCATCACAAGCATCCGAAGTGCTGAATAGTTTGATCACCTATTTACGTGCTGCCGTTCCTAATTTAAATAACAGTGCGACCACGTTAGGGCAAGAATTAGCATTGGTGCGGGCTTATCTTGAATTGATGCATATGCGAATGCCCGATCGCTTGCAGTTTGCTATCCACGCTGAACCCGCTGCACTGGCAGTGCAATGCCCGCCGATGACATTGTTGACGCTGGTAGAAAACGCCATCCGGCATGGCATCGATCCCAGTGAGGAAGGCGGTCACATCGACGTCACGGTGCGGTTACAGGATGGGCGTTGTCTGGCCGAGGTGAAAGACAGCGGGGTTGGGCTAAGCGGCGGGCTGAGTGAAGGACTGAGCAGCCAACAGGCCAGCCAGGGTTTAGGCACAGGCCTTGCCAATCTGCGCGAACGCTTGCAGCTGGTCTTTTCAGGTCAAGCACAACTCAGCCTGACGGCGCTTGAGCCGCATGGCTTTTGTGCCAATATCAATATTCCGGCGCAGCTCACTATTCCGGTTAAATGGGTCACGGCAACGACTGACGAGCCTTCAGGAGACTAATATGACTTTCACTCAGCCGACTTTCACTCAGCCGACCTCAAATCAGCCGACCGCATTAATCGCCGACGATGAACCCTTGCTGCGCAGTGCTTTGACCCGGATGCTCGCGGCAACCTGGCCCGAATTAACGATCGTGGCGCAGGCGCGCAACGGGCGCGAAGCGCTGGAACAGTATCAGGCGCTCAAACCCACCGTATGTTTTCTGGACATCCACATGCCGGGCATGACTGGGATTGAGGTCGCGCGCCAGATCGGGCGCGGTGCGCACTTCGTCTTTGTCACCGCTTACAGTGAATATGCCGTCGAAGCATTTACCCAAGGGGCATTGGATTATTTAGTCAAACCCGTCGTGCAAGCGCGACTGGCGGAAACGGTGCTGCGGCTGCAGGAACGGTTAGGGACAGCACAAGATGCACCTGATATCGAGATGTTATTGGATAAATTGGAGGCGCGGCTACAGAAAAAAGCCGCGCCTGAACCCTTACGCTGGATTAAAGCGTCCATCGGGCAGTCGGTGCGGATGATCCCGGTCAGCGACATAGATTTCTTACGCTCAGATGAAAAATACACGCTGATTGGCTGGCGTGATCACGAGGGAAAAGCCGCAGTCGCCCTGATCCGTACGCCACTGAAAGAGCTGGTCGAGCAGCTGGCTGCCAGCCAATTTTTGCAAATACACCGCTCGGTGGTGGTCAATCTGGATCGGGTCAGCCACGTGATGCGCGGCGACAACGAAACCGCTACGGTCTTTCTGAAAGGCCGCAGCGAAAACCTACCGGTGAGCCGCAGCTATCTGCACCATTTTAAGCAGATGTAGCTTGTATTGGCTGGTCGTTGATTTGCTCGCTGAAAGCAGCGGAGCGGTAGCAAATCCGGCAGTTTCCTGAGTGCATTCGTATCGTCACTTTGTTAATACCTGACAAAGTCTTTTGCTCTAGCTGAATCACTGCTTTTCACTGAAAGCGGACATTTACTCGGGGCTCTCGAAAATTCTGAGGCGTCAACTCATTGCCTGAGCTTTAAAAATGCCGGCAATGTCCTCTGATTTTAAGACGTCTAACAATGTG
>JBBKWN010000069.1:0-41156 GCA_037968955.1 Rheinheimera sp.
AAACATCAAAACTTCAAAACTTCAAAACTTCAAAACTTCAAAACTTCAAAACTTCAAAACTTCAAAACTTCAAAACCAGTTCATTTTTCATGCGTAAACATCGATCAATAAGATATCGGTCAGAGACGTCCGTGTGCGGATTCGCGTTTGCGTTGACACAGGCTCAAGCCGACACAATGACGACTATGACCCGCTGGCAATCATGGCGGCTAGTTGATTTTGTTACAATGAATTACACTGCAACGACAGGGGCAACCATCGGTAATTATTATGGCTTTGAGTCGGCGAGATTGGAATAACGTCATCATTTATAGCGTGTTAGTCATGTTGGTATTGTTTTACTTTGTACCGCAGCACTTGATGACATTAAAGCAGCAGCAATTACCGTCCTACAAACTGGTGCCGGAAGGTTATGTGCTGGTTCAGTTACAGTTTGACCGCACAAATTTACAACAGGCAGGCCAACAATGGCGTTTTCAGCCCGTTATCGACAAGAGTATTGACCCAGCCCAGCTCGCCGAACTTTGGCAACAAACTGAACTAAAACCTTGGCCACAACAAATCGAACTGTCAGCGCAGCCTACCCGGCGTGTTGGCCTGCTGTTAGCAGGAGAAAATAATGTCTCCCAGTGGGGGCTCTATCAAAATGGTCGAGATTTTTACCTTAAAAAACAAGGATTCGTTGAGATATTCCAAGTGACGGCTGGTCAAGCTGAACAACTTATTCCTTTATCGCTCAGTCACTTACCCAATTAACCGAGGCATAGATGCCAGAATTACCAGAAGTTGAAGTTTCTAGACTGGGTATTACCCCACATTTGCAAAATCGCCGTCTACAACAAGTTGTTGTGCGGCAGCGTCAACTCCGCTGGCTAGTGCCAGAAGAGGTCATTGTGCTACGTGACCAACCGCTGCTCGGAGTATCCCGACGCGCAAAGTACTTATTATTGCATTTACCAACGGGCGATATTCTGATTCATCTTGGCATGTCCGGAAATCTAAAAATGTTGCCCGCAAACACTATTCCAGGTAAGCACGACCATATTGACTGGCTGCTCGATAACCAAACCTTATTACGGTTGAATGATACCCGACGTTTTGGCGCTGTACTTTGGCAAGCTAAAGGTGAAATACACCCGATGCTGGCGGCGCTTGGGCCAGAGCCATTAACCGAAGAGTTCACTGCTGAACAACTGCAACAAGCCTTTCAAAGGCGAAGTGCTGCGGTGAAACTGGTGTTGATGGATAACCACGTCGTGGTTGGGGTTGGGAATATTTATGCCAATGAAGCCTTGTTTAAAGCCGCTATTTTACCCACTAAACCCGCGAAAGAGCTGACTTTGGCACAGTGTGATGTGCTGGTGGCGGTCATCAAACAAACGCTGGCCAGCGCAATAGCGCAGGGGGGTACCACGTTAAAAGATTTTAGTCAGGTCGATGGCAAACCAGGTTATTTCAAACAAGAGTTATTGGTGTATGGTCGTGGGCAAAAACCTTGTGTACAGTGCGCTACTGCCCTCGTCGAACTGAGGCTTGGTCAGCGCAGTACGGTGTTTTGCCCGAAATGTCAGCAATAAGCTGTTAATTCTTGTGGCAATCAGAATTCACGTTTGGCAATCAGCCGCCAACGCCAGCCTGAGAGTTCAGGGTTGTCAGTGACAGGTTTGGATAAATCGATACTGATAATGCTGCCGCGACTGGCATGGCTGGGTAGTAATCGAATTCCGATGCCATAACCATACAAAGCTTCGTTATCGATGGTTGTGATACGCTGTGGATTGTCCCAAGCTCGGCCGGCATCGATAAATGCTGCGAACGCTACGTCTAGTAATTGGTAGACGTGCCAAGGTGTAATGTAGCGATATTCGGTAGAGGCAATCGCCGATTTGTTACCTGTTTGATAAAACAGTGGAAAAGCGCGCATTCCATCATCGCCGCCAATGGCAATGCGTTGATCACGAAATAAATTTTTGCCGATATTCCATTGAAATTGACTAATCCAGACTTGCCGGTCGGTTAGATGGTGAATATATCGTAAGTGATTACTGAACAACTGCTGGCTGGTGAATGTGCTTCGTTCTAACTGTTGATAGTCGCTGCGGTAAGTCACCCAGCTAACCGGGCTTAGTTGCCAATTCTTTGCAACATGCGCTTGTAGATGCCAACCCGTGGTGTCAGCACCCAGACTTTTATTTAAAGCGCCCAACCTGACGCTGGCTTGCCAACCAAAATTAATATCTTCAACTTTATTAAACTGGAAAAAATTAACCATTTTTTGATAGTCAGATTGAAACCAATCCCAGCTCACCCAAACTTGCGACAAGTCACGATTGTCAGGCTGTGGCAAATGAGAGTAGTCGTTTGGCGAAAACTGCTGATCGTCAAGCGTCACACCCATATTCAAGTGTTGTACTTGGTGATCATACTGGCTAATTTTCCAGCCGCCACTCACTTCAATGTAGTCGCGGTTACTACGATACTCATTGTAGATTTCACCTAGCTCGTACTCACTAATGTCTTTGATTTCCTTCGCCAGTTCAAAGTTAAAAGCCCAATCGGAACTGATCCGGTAAAAGGGTTTGTTTAGACGTAATTTATAACTTTCCCCGTCTGAATTATCGGCATATTGCACGGCGGTTTGCCAGTGGCTGCCTCCGATATTTGGTGATACAAATTTAAGCTGATAGCCATCACGTTCGCTATCACTAAAATATTCTGCTTGAAGTTGGTTGCCTCGGCCAAACAGGTTGTCCTCGGCAAAACCAATATTGGATTTAGTTTCGCCGCCTTCATGACCTAAAGAAATTTTTGGAAGCAATGACCAGTTGTCCCACGTACTGACCGTGATGGCGACGCTTTGATTGCCTGGGCAATACTCAGTGACTTTGACTTCAGCCTGACGCAAATAACTGCGGCTACGCAGTAAGCGTTCGGTTTCTGCCAGAACTGCCAGATTAAGCTGTTCACCTTCAAGAAAAAGCACATCATCTCGGATGGTCGGTTCCGTAGTAATTACATGATATTCATTAGCAAAGCGATGAAACCAGAGGGTGCGTGGATGAGTTAAATCAAAAATATCATGGCGGACAAAGTCTATCTTGTGGATAGTTAATGGTGCAGAGACTTCGGATAGCTGCTGTTTGTTTTTAATCAGAACACAGCCAGTGTCAGCGACACTTTCAGTGGCGAGACAAGTTGATGCTACTAAAACAATAAATATTACGGCTTTTTTCCGGAACATCAGACTTCATCCCCTGAAACTACGTCTACGAAAAGCCATCATATCAGCGTCCGATATGCCGTGAACATTGAAATGGAACAATAAATTTTTTGTCATAAACCCCCTGTTCATTGTTTGAACAGGGGAATTTGAGGAAATTACTTCTCGTCTTTTTTCAATGACTTTAACAGGGCAACCTGTGAAGGGCTTAATCGAACAACGCTGCCCGGATAAGCACGCCCGCCTGGGTAATTCCAATCCTTAGGTCGAGATGCGGCAACAATTTCTTTAAAACTATTGCAAACGCGTACCGATGGTTTGGCGCCTAACTTTTTCGTATAGGCTTTCAGGTAATCGTCAGACACACCTTCATTGGCTAACACACAATAGCCCTCGGTGGAATAAACTACAGTATCGACATCTTCTGCCATCACTGAATGGCTTGATAAAATTCCCGCAACAATGAATACAAATAAGCTTTTTTTCATATTATTCCTCTTCTTATGATCCACGCCTAAAACGGCGTTCATGTAAATTTAGCTGATTTTCAGCATGACGCCAGTTTCTATTGTTGTCAAATGCCGATGTTTTATGAACGGTCATTGCGGCCACGGTCAGTTGCGACTTGCCAAAAAAGCCGATACACTGCCGCGCAAAACCAAGGGGTGCGAAAGCTGAGATGCCGCAAGGCGAACCCTAAGAACCTGATCCGGATCATGCCGGCGGAGGGATGGTGTCTTTGACTTCCTTATACGCATATGATCCTTCAATAAACTTTGGAGTCGTCAATCGATGCGTTTAAAACCTGCCTTTCTTGCATTATCAGTTCAGTTTGCCCTAGTTTTTCCTCTTTTTGCTGATATCGCAGCTGCTGATGGCGGCAATGCTGATATCGAGCGAATTACCATTAAAGGTGATTTTCGGCAAAGTTCAGTCCAGCAAATTTCTGGCAGCCTCGCCGTCGTGTCAGAGCAAGACGCCAAGCGTCAAGCATCACAACATCTAGATGATTTACTGCAACAAATTGGCAATGTGAATTTTGCGGCGGGCGCTTCGCGTGGCCGCTTTTTGCAAGTGCGCGGTGTTGGTGAGCGTAGTGAATTTGTCGATACCATTAATCCTTCGGTCGGTTTGTTGGTTGATGGCATCGATTATTCGGTACTGGGTCTGCCATCTTTATTAGATTTACAGCAACTGGAAGTGTTTCGTGGTCCGGAAGCAACACGCTTTGGTGCCAATGCCATGGCGGGTATGCTGAATTTTGTCTCGCAAGACCCACAATTTGAACGGGAAACCAAGCTGGCAGCAACACTTGCCAACTATCACAGCAGCCAGCTGAGCCTGGTGCACAATGATAAAATTACCGAACAAGTGGCCTTTCGTTTTGCGGCGGAACAGCAATCTTCCGATGGATTTATTCAGAACCAGCATCTGAATCGCAAAGACACCAACAATATTGATGAAACCCACCTGCATGGCAAAGTACGGGTATTGGCCAGTGATGATCTAACCCTGGACGCATTGCTCAACTGGCACGATATCGACAATGGTTATGATGCGTTTTCATTAGACCGCAACCGAGTGACGTTATCCGATGAGCCTGGGCAGGATAAACAGGACATTAAAGCCGGCGCGCTGAAAGCCAGCTACAGTGGTTGGAGCTTCGCCGATTCACAGACACAACTTAGTTTGCTTAATGCCAATTCAGATTATGGCTTTGATGAAGACTGGAGTTTCCAAGCCATTCACCCTGATGCTTATTCCACCACCGATCAGTATGTGCGCAATCGTCAATTCAGAAGTTTTGATCAGCGCTTTCAAGCCAAAGACAACCAATGGGTGATGGGTTTTTATGCCAGTTCGCAACAAACTGATTTAACCCGCAATTATGGTGATAATTTTGCACAAACGCTGTCGGTGTTTCAAAGTGAGTTAGAACGGCAGAATTTGGCTTGGTATGGTGAATACCAGCATCAACTCGCGACAGATTTAACCCTGACGGCGGGTCTTCGAGCTGAACGTTACAGCGATGACTACCGTGATTCCAACCAGATAGTGCAGCAGGGTAACGACTGGATGTGGGGTGGCAAGCTCAGTCTGGATTATCAACTGACTGAGCAGGCCCTGATTTATGGTCTGGCTTCCCGTGGTTATAAAGTGGGAGGCGTCAATGGCGAAGCGCTGGCAAAGGCGTTAGATCCTAAATTTTCTGATATTGCCGCTCAGCTGCAGCAGCGTCCTACTTTTGGCCCAGAAGCGCTGTGGAATGCCGAATTTGGCGTGAAAGCGTCGACGGCGGAGCAGCAATTGGTGAGTCGCGTCGCGGCATTTTATATGTGGCGGGACGATATGCAGGTTAATTCTTGGATCAATCGCGGTACCAAGTTTATTGGCTATCTGGCCAATGCCGGCAGTGGCCGTAACTACGGGCTGGAAATGGAAAATCGGCTACAGCTAAATCCATCGCTGGTGTTATTTGCCAACGCCAGTGTCCTACACAGTGAAATTCGCGACTTTATCAATAATAAAGGTGTTGATATGACCGGCCGTGAACAGGCACATGCACCAAAACAGCAATTCAGTTTGGCGCTGGAATGGCTGGCGACAGATGCATTAACGATGCATGCTGGCGTGCAGCACAAAGACGCGTTTTACTATTCTGACTCGCATCAGGCCCGTTCTGACAAGATGAATTTGCTGAATCTTAAAATCAGTTATCAAATGGATCAGCTTGAATTAGCTATCTGGAGTCGTAACGCATTGAATGAGACCTACGCTGTGCGCGGCTTTTATTTTGGGAATGATCCGCGAGATGGATATACCGATCATGTCTACGAACAATTTGGTGAGCCACGCCGTGTTGGTGTCAGCGCCAGTTATCAGTTTTAAGAGGTTATCATGCAATTATCGATTGAAATCAGTAAATACCCGTTGTCCAGCGAGTATATTCCGCCCATTCTTGGTTTTATCGAGGAGTTAAATCTGCAATCTGGCGTCACCGTGCTAACTAATACCATGAGTACCCAAGTTTTTGGTGACTACGATGCGGTGATGCAAGCACTACAACATTGCATGCGCTGGTCGTTTGAGCGATATGGCAAAGTGGTGTTTGTGGTGAAGTTTATTCAGGGTGACTTGCGGCCATGAGTGAATTGTTGAGCGGCATCATCAATGGCTGGCAATTGCAGACCAGCCTAGAGCTGATGGCGACGCTGCTTGCGCTGTCATACACTGTGCTGGCTATTCGGCACAGTTTGTGGTGCTGGCCGGCGGCTTTTGTCAGTACGGGGCTTACTTTGCAAATTATGCTGCAGTCTCAATTGTTTACCGATGCGCTATTACAGTTGTATTATGCGGGAATGGCCATTTATGGTTGGTGGAACTGGCAACGTCTGACCAAACAAAGCCATGGGGTACCGCAAATCGTCAACGAATGGGGTCTATGGCCCCATATCAAGCTGATTGTGGTAACCAGCATAGCCGGTTGGGTGATGGGCTATCTGATGGCCCGTTACACTGACACAGATTTTGCCTATTTGGGTTCACAAATTAGCTGTTTTGCCGTGGTCAGTACTTGGCTGGTGGCGAAAAAAGTTCTGTCAAACTGGTTGTACTGGGTGGTGATTGATGCAGCGTCCATTTATATGTACCTGCAAAAGGATTTGTATTTCTTCAGTGCACTTTTTGTTATTTATACCGTGATTGCCGCGGTGGGGTATCTAGCATGGCGCAGCAGTTATCAACTACAACAGAGCAACAAATCTGGCATCTGTGTCAACGGTTAGAGTTTTTTGCCAATCATCAGCCGTTGGCTTTGCAAAAGCTGGCGGCCAGCAGCACCAACGATAATTATTATGTTCATACCCATCGTGGCCATTATTTATTGCGCCACTATGCCTCTTTTGTGGAAGGGGTCTGCCGGCAACAAGAATTACGCTGCCAGCATGCTGCGGCTGCGATAGCCGTTGCGCCTGCGCCTTTATGTTTGAATAACCACCAGCGGATGTTGGTCAGTGAGTTTCTGACCCACAGCCGGCATTTTGACTGGCGTTTACATCATGCAGAATTGTGGCAACTGATCAGTAAGCTGGCGAGCCTACATCGATTGAATGTGCAAACTCCGGTATTGGATGCAGTGGTGTATTTAGAGCAGCTCAAGGCCGCGATTCCGGGGCTGATCTGTACATCATCCGATGATGCCGACTGGCAACGGTTATTGGCGGCGGCAACCGCTTTTGTAGCGCTACCACAAGATATCGTGTTGTGTCATATGGACTTACACAGTGGCAACATTCTGTTGCAGCAGCAAAAGTTGTGGTTGATTGATTTTGAATATTGTCAGCTTGCTGATAGTAGTTTTGACTTGGCAGCATTATCCATCAATCTGGGGATGAGCCGCAGCGAAGAGAGTAAAATGCTGTTGTATTATCTGGAACATAGAGCGCAAGCGAACGAAGCGCTGCTGGAAAAATTACAATTAGCCAAGCAAATTTATAGCGGCTTTTGCTGGTTGTGGTACAGGAACTTGCCAAATAGTGAGGCAAAAGCACAGCGTGCACAAGACAAACTACGGCAGCTGTGGCTGCCGTAGTTTCGCTGATTAAATCCCGCCTAAGCGCTCAGCTAAGATCTTATATCGTTTTACGTCTTCTTCATCAAACATTGGTTTGCCGTTGTCGTCTTTGCCTGCGGCAACGAGCAAGTTTTCGCGCGCCAGCCGTTCAACCCGAATGTCCTGAATGGCCAAAAAAGTGGCGACTTCAGTTACTGTCATTAATGCCATGATCATATCTCTACGTTATTTAGCTTTATAATATAAGCCTAAATATTCGGTTTTGTGAATACCTTTTCCTGAATGCGGCAAAAACATCTTGTTATGACAGCAGCTTATTATCGCGTTTCTGTCGCACGCGGCTGGTTGAAGTGTATTCGCTATGTTAACTTTTAATGTCTTTAAAGCAACATCCACATGAAGCAATTTTGAAGAGAAGCAACTATGACCAGATTTTTACCTTCCTTAAGCTGCAGCATTTTGATGCTCAGTAGTCTTCCGCTCGTCGCTGCGCCGCTTGAGCAGGCGCCTATCGCCGAAATGAAACCTTATACTGTTAAATCCGTGAACGGTGATCGGCAAGATCCGTACTACTGGTTAAGAGACGACAAGCGTCAAGCGCCAGCGGTATTAGCATATTTAAATGCCGAAAATAAGTATTATCAACAATATGCTGACCAATATCAGGATCTGAGTAAAACACTAGCAGATGAAATTATCGGTCGGATCAAACAAGATGATAGTTCGGTGCCGGCAGTAAAAGGCGACTATTCCTACTACAATCGTTTTGAAACGGGTCAGCAGTATCCGATTTATGCCCGAAAGCCGGCCAAAGGTGGCGCCGAGCAAATTATGCTTGATGTGAACAAAATGGCGCAGGGCAAAGATTTCTATCAGGTGGCGAATTATCAGGTGAGCCCAGACCAGCAGTTGTTGGCATACGCCGAAGATACCACCGGGCGGCGCAACTATAACGTCAAAATCCGTGATTTACGCACCGGCAAAGATTTACCAGACGTGATTATGGGTATTGATGCCTCCATTGCGTGGTCAGCCGATAGTAAGCAACTGTTTTTTATTGAGAAAGACAAGCAAACACTGTTGGGAAATAAAGTTCGTCGTCATACTTTAGGTAAAGATGTTGCCACTGCCGAGCTTATGTACGAAGAAAAAGACACCAGTTTTTATATGGGTGTTGGCAATACCGATGATGATCAATATGTGATGATTTGGCTTGGCAGCACAGTATCCAATGAAATGCGGGTGCTGAAGAGTGCTGATAAAACCAGCAAATTTGCCACTATTGCGCCGCGCCAGCGAGATTTTAAATATGAAGTCGACCATGTAGGTGATCGTTGGATTATCAAAACGGATTGGCAGGCGCCGAACTTTCGCTTGATGAGCGTCAAAGACTCGGAAATTGGTGATCGTAGTCGCTGGCAGCCATTGCTGGCGCATGATCCGAAAGTGTTTATTGAATCGGTTCAACTTTTCACCGATTATTTAGTCATCAATGAGCGTAGCGATGGTTTAAATCGTGTCCGGATCATGCCTTGGCATGATTTAAATAAAGCGCAATATCTGGCCTCCGATGAGCCGGCTTATGTTGCAAGAACGGACAACAATCCGCAGCAAAATAGCAGCTGGCTGCGTTATAACTACACGTCGTTGACCACACCACTTTCCATTTATGAAGTGCATATGCAAACTGGTGAAAAGCGTCTGCTCAAAGAGCAAGAAGTGCTGGGGGGCTTTGATAAAAACCAATATCAGACCGATCGCGTTTGGGCAACAGCTACAGACGGCACTAAAATCCCGGTGAGTCTGCTGTACAAGAAAGGCTTGAAAAAAGATGGCACTGCACCACTTTACCAATATGCCTATGGCTCTTATGGTAGTTCGACCAGCCCGTCTTTTCGCTCTTCGGTATTGTCGTTAGTTGACCGAGGTTTTGTCTATGCGATTGCCCATATTCGCGGCGGCCAGGAAATGGGTCGCGACTGGTACGAAAATGGTAAATTACTGAAAAAAATCAACACCTTTACCGACTTTATCGCCGTGACTGATTATTTGGTCGCCGAAAAATATGCTGCAAAAGACAAAGTATTTGCCATGGGCGGTAGTGCTGGCGGCTTGCTGATGGGCGCAATTGCCAATATGGCACCGGAAAAATACCGTGGTCTGGCGGTGCATGTGCCGTTTGTTGATGTAGTGACCACCATGCTGGATGAGTCAATTCCACTGACCACCAATGAGTTCGACGAGTGGGGTAATCCAAAACAAAAAGCATATTACGACTATATGTTGTCGTACTCGCCTTATGATCAAGTGAAAAAACAAAGTTATCCGGCGATGCTGGTGACGACTGGTTTACATGATTCACAGGTGCAATATTTTGAGCCAGCGAAATGGGTGGCGAAGTTGCGTACCCAGAAAACCGATGGCAACCCTTTATTGTTCAAAACAAATATGGAAGCTGGGCATGGTGGAAAATCGGGGCGTTTTTCGCGGATGATTGAAGTCGCCGATGAATACGCTTTTATTTTGTCGTTGCTTGTGCAGCAGTAATTGGCACCTTAGGGTATCCGTTGTGCTCTGAACGACCGAGAGTGTGGGCTGTATCTCGGTCGATTCCATTCGTTCTTTTTGGGGCGGCATCGCGTTTCTGCTGCCGCAACCCTGCCAATTCCAGTGATGGAAAGCTATGGTGTTTTCCCGCAATTTAACAGTTTAAAGCAAGATCTTCATCGTCCTGACATAGACATTTTAACGCTGACTCGGTATAAGAACCTGACATAGATAGCATTTTTCAGCTTTTTTTAGTTTATTGCGCTGATCAAACTAATACACTGTGGTTCAGGTGCGCTATCTTTGAACGGACAGAGCAGCTTCTGCACGTCGATAATCGATAATAAAAACTGTGGGTACAAGGTATGAAAGCATCAGGCATGTCGCTCGCCATTTATACAAACTTCCTTGGGCAGTCACCAAATTGGTACAAACTGACCATTATTGCGTTTTTGTTTATTAATCCATTGGTGTTTATCAATCAGCCTTATATCGCGGGTTGGTTGCTGATCATTGAGTTTATTTTCACGTTAGCGATGGCGCTTAAATGCTATCCATTGCAGCCAGGTGGTTTGCTTGCATTGCAAGCAATCGCCATGGGCATGACCAGTACCGAAAAAGTTATGCACGAAGTTTCGATGAATATTGAAGTAATTTTGCTGTTGGTGTTCATGGTGGCAGGTATCCACTTTGTCAAAGACTTACTGTTGTTTGTCTTCACCAAGTTACTTATTCGGGTTCGGTCAAAAATAGGGATTTCGTTGGCGTTCGCCTTTATGGCGGCATTTTTGTCAGCGTTTCTTGATGCGTTAACCGTGGTTGCGGTGATTATTGCCGTGGGTGTAGGTTTCTACGCGATCTATCATAAAATTTCATCAGGGAAGGGGTTTATCGACCCGCATGATCACAATGCTGACCACGAAGTTGCTGAATTATCGCGCGCAGATTTAGACGCATTTCGCGGTTTTCTGCGAAACTTATTAATGCATGCCGGCGTGGGAACTGCGATGGGCGGCGTGTCAACGATGGTGGGCGAACCACAGAATCTGATCATTGCTGCGGCCGTGGGTTGGGATTTTGCCGAGTTTGCACTTCGAATGGCCTCCATCACCGTCCCAGTGTTAGTGTTTGGTTTACTCACTACGGTTGTTGTAGAAAAATTCCGGATTTTCGATTTTGGGGTCCGGTTACCTACTGCAGTGCAGGATGTGCTGGTTGCTTACGACAATTATCAAACCGCTCGTATGATGTCGACCGACATCGCCAAGCTTTGGGTGCAAGGTGTGATCGCCGTGCTGTTAATTTTATGTCTTAGCTTGCATATCGCCTCTGTTGGTCTGATCGGTTTAATGGTGATTATTCTGGCGACAACCTTCTGCGGTGTGACGGATGAGCACGCTATTGGTCACGCTTTTAAAGAAGCGTTGCCGTTTACCGCGTTGTTGGTGGTGTTTTTCTCGATAGTTGCGGTCATTATTGACCAGCACCTGTTTACTCCAGTGATTACTTGGGTGCTGACATTTGATGGCCAATTGCAACTCGCGGTGTTGTTCCTCGCCAATGGTTTGTTGTCGATGGTGAGTGACAATGTCTTTGTTGGAACTGTGTATATCAACGAAGTGCGAGCAGCGTGGGAAGCTGGTCAAATTAGCCGTGAACAATTCGAATTGTTGGCGATTGCGATCAACAGCGGCACCAATTTACCCAGTGTTGCGACACCCAACGGCCAAGCTGCATTCCTATTTTTACTGACCAGCGCTTTAGCGCCGTTGATTCGGTTGTCCTATGCCAAGATGGTGTGGATGGCAATCCCGTACACTATTGTGTTAACGGCTGTGGGTTTGTTTTGTACGGCGGTGGTGTTGCCGGAAGTTACCACCTGGATGTATCACGTTGGCTGGATTCATCATTATGTACCGGGTGCTGTAGGAAGCGTCGGTCATTAACAGCGATAAATTGCGGGCGTTTTAGCCGATTAAACGCCCGCACTGTCAGTCCAGTTGTTTAAAATCAGAGTACTGAGTATCATATAATTTCCGCACCAACCCACGTTGATGATCGAACTCATGTAATATCATCAGCCAGCGTAATCATTTTAATCGTTAACTAGAACCTAAGGTTCGCAGCACTGAGGAACCGAATTTGTGATGACCCTGTTATGGATAATGTTGATGCCGTTGGCTGGTTGCTTATTGGCGTTATCAGGCCGGCATTGGTCACGCAGTTATCAGGCGTTGGCGGCCGCTTTATTTCCTGCAGTTGCGCTCATGCTTGTCGTTACATTAATCCCAAACATACTCGCAGGTGAAGTGATTCGCTATGGCGTTACGTGGTTGCCGTTACTGGGGCTCAATTTCAGTTTGCAGCTTGATGGTTTGTCACTGTTATTTACGCTCTTGATCTTAGGCATTGGGCTTTTAGTCATCTTATACGCCCGCTATTATTTGTCAGAACGTGATTCGATGCCGCGGTTTTATGCGTATTTATTGCTGTTTATGCTGGCTATGCTTGGGATCGTGCTATCTGGCAACCTGTTACAGATGTGGTTTTTTTGGGAACTCACCAGTATTAGCTCTTTTTTATTAATCAGCTACTGGTCGCATAAACCCGATGCGCGCAAAGGAGCGCGGATGGCGTTGACTGTCACTGCGGCCGGCGGTTTGGCCTTGCTAGCTGGTATTTTACTGATTGGGCAAATTCTCGGTAGCTATGAGTTGTCGGTTGTACTTACGCAAACCCAAACTTTGCAACAACATGCGGCTTATCCCGTGGTTTTATTGTTGGTACTGCTGGGGGCTTTTACCAAGTCGGCACAATTCCCGTTTCATTTTTGGCTACCCAATGCGATGGCCGCACCCACCCCGGTCAGTGCCTATTTACATTCGGCGACAATGGTCAAAGCCGGTATTTTCCTGTTGGCCCGCTTATACCCGTTGTTATCAGGGACCGATTTATGGTTTTTAACCGTGACCTTAACCGGCCTTTCGACCTTGTTGATTGGCGCATATTTTGCGTTGTTCCAACACGATATTAAGGGGCTTTTGGCGTACTCAACAATTTCCCATTTAGGCCTGATTACACTGTTGTTGGGTTTAGATACCGATTTAGCCGCCGTTGCGGCTATTTTCCACATTATTAATCACGCAATTTTTAAAGCCTCGCTGTTTATGACCGCGGGCATCATCGATCATGAAACGGGTTCGCGGGATATGCGAAAAATTAACGGCTTATGGGGCTTTATGCCAGTCACTGCGACACTCGCTATGGTGGCCTCGGCCTCAATGGCGGGGGTACCACTGCTGAATGGTTTTTTATCCAAAGAAATGTTTTTTACCGAAACCCTTCACCAAGGTGTACTTGGCTCGTTAAGTTGGCTGATCCCGGTGCTGGCGACCGTCGCCGCAATTTTCGCCGTCGCCTATTCTGCGCGTTTTATTCACGACGTGTTTTTTAATGGCTTACCGATTGGATTGAGTAAAACGCCGCATGAGCCGCCACGCTACATGCGAGTACCGATGGAGATTTTGGTGGCGCTGTGCGTCTTGGTCGGTCTATTTCCGGAATTGTTAATCGGTGGTTTACTGCAGCAAGCCGCTGTTGCCGTGTTAGCTGCGCCCCCACCTGAATATAGTCTTGCCATTTGGCACGGCTTTAATATCCCGGTATTGATGAGCGTGCTGGCGTTGGTGGGTGGTATTGTTTTATATATCAATCGCAAAGCGCTATTTATGTTTCAAGCGGGGTTTACCGAAACCAAAGCGATTTATCGGTTTGAGGCCGGAATTCAACGGCTAGTGCGACGCTGTCGTCGTAGTATTGACTATATAGAAAATGGTTCATTTCAGCGCTATATCTTATTGTTATTACTAGTTTTGTTAGTGTTGGCTGGTTCGCCATTACTGGAGTTGCAACAATTGCGCGGGCAACGTGCCGCCTTACCATTGGATGGGTTGGTGATTGTAGGCGCGGTGTTGCTGATTGTTGGCGCCGTTGCAACCGTCGTGGTGTTGCGGCAAAGGTTGCTGGCGTTAGTGATGATTTCAGTGGTTGGATTGATGGTTAGTTTGGCATTTGTGCGGTTTTCAGCACCCGATTTAGCGCTGACTCAATTGTCGGTAGAAGTGGTGACGGTGGTGTTATTGATGCTGGCATTGTACTTTTTGCCGCATAAGTCGGTGAAACAATCAAGTTCAGGTCATTTGGTGCGCGACATTACTTTAGCGTCGGCAATTGGTGTGGTCGTAGGCAGTCTGGCTTACGCCATGATGACCCATCAATCGACCTCAATCTCCAGTTTTTTCCTGCAAAATGCCAAGTCTGGCGGTGGCGGCACAAATGTGGTGAATGTAATTTTGGTCGACTTCCGTGGTTTTGACACCCTTGGCGAAATCACGGTTCTTGGGATTGCCGCACTTGGTATTCTAAAATTATTGACCGGTATTCCCCGCTTTATGGCAAGCGCTGACGGCGCGGGTCGCAGTTGGTCAAAAGATCGTCATCCGTTGTTGTTAGCCGTGATTTCACAAGCATTATTGCCACTGGCGTTGATTGTCTCAGTGTATATCTTTTTTCGAGGGCACAATTTACCAGGTGGTGGTTTTGTGGCGGGGCTAATAACGGCGGTGGCGATGATTCTGCAATACGTGGCCAAAGGTGTTGATTGGGTGAAACCACGGCTTACGTTTGAATATTCCACACTGATCGCCATCGGTATTTTACTGGCAACTGTCACTGGGCTTGCGAGTTGGCTGTTTGACCGTCCGTTCTTAACCTCTTGGTTTGATTATTTTGATGTGCCAGTGCTTGGACAATTAGAGCTGGCAAGCGCGATAGCTTTTGACTTAGGTGTGTACTTAACCGTGGTTGGCGCGAGTCTGATGATTCTGGCAAGTCTTGGCAAAATTACGACCCGGTATCGACCCGTACATAAGGAGCCATCATGATGGAACTGGTGATGGCTATCGTGATCGGCGTGTTGGCCGCTTGCGGTGTGTTGATGATGTTACGGGCACGCACGTTTGCAGTGATGCTGGGTTTAACCATGCTGTCCTACGCCGTGAATCTATTTATTTTTGTCAGTGGTGGTTTGACTGCGGGCAAAGGCGCGGTACTCGGACGCTCCGATATTTATAGTGATCCGCTGCCGCAAGCCCTAGTGTTAACTGCGATTGTGATTGGCTTTGCGATGACTGCCTTTTTAGTGATCCTGGCCATCCGTGCCCGAGCCGACCTTGGCAACGATCATGTCGATGGTAACAGCGGTAACTCGCAGGAGGACAACGCATGATGCAGCATCTTCCCATTTTGCCGATTTTAATCCCGCTGCTCACTGGGGCATTGTTATTGTTACCACCGTTTCGAACCATGCTGTCACGGCAGCGTTGGTTTAGTGGCGGCGGTCTGGTGTTATTAGTCGCGGTGGCCGGGCTTGGACTTTATCAAAGCACCTTCGGTGTAACCAGCTTTTATTTGTTAGGCAATTGGCCGCAACCTTTTGGCATTGTACTGGTACATGATCGTTTGTCTGCCATGTTTGTGTTCCTCGCGGCGGTGTTGGCACTGGCGTCATGGTTGTTCAGTACCGCAGGTGAAGACGGCCTGGGGGCCTTTTATCATCCACTGTTGCATTTTTTATTGATGGGCATTAACGGTGCGTTTTTAACCGGCGACTTATTTAATCTATTTGTTTTTTTTGAAGTGTTACTAATTTCGTCATATGGCTTACTAATGCATAGCGGCGGCAAGATGAGAGCAAAAGCTGGATTGCATTACGTTCTGATGAACTTAGCCGGCTCTGCGGTATTTTTACTGGCGTTAGCGCTTATTTATGCGGTGCTTGGGACGCTCAATATTGCTGATATGGCGCAGAAAATCCAACAGCTGGCACCGTCACAGTTGCCGTTACTAAAAGCCGCGGCTGGTATGTTGCTGTTAGTGTTTGGTTTGAAGGCGGCGGTTTTACCTTTGCATTTTTGGTTGCCGTCAGCTTATTCAGCAGCAACTCCGGCGGTCGCCGCAATGTTTGCCGTGATGACGAAGATTGGCGTGTATTGTCTACTTCGTGTTTTTGGCACGTTGTTCTCAGGCAGTGACAATCCGTTGGCCGACTTTGCCGGAGATATGTTGTGGCTGGCCGGTTTGACTACATTATTGCTCGCGGCAATGGGCGTGGTTGCTGCGCAAAGTCTGAAGAAGTTGATTGCTTATTTGGTGTTAGTTTCTGTTGGAAGCTTAATTAGTGTACTGGCAATTGGTACGGTACCCGCCATCGCGGCCGTACTTTATTATAGTCTGCATTCGACATTAATAGCGGCGGTGTTGTTTTTGCTGGCAGACCTCATTGCGCGCCAGCGTGGCACTGTCGCCGATAGGTTGGTGTCCGGTCGACCGTTACAGCAACCTGTGTTGCTGGGGCTGCTCTTTATTCTCGCGGCTTTAACGGTGGTCGGTATGCCTCCGTTGTCGGGCTTTATTGGCAAAATTTGGTTATTGCAGGCGGCGACTGAAACTTCAGACAGGCTGGCGTTGTGGTCGGTCGTCTTGCTCAGTAGCTTGTTGGTATTGATTGCGTTAACCCGTGCTGGCAGCACCTTGTTTTGGCGGCTTAATAAGCAACAGGCGGGCACCGACCGTTGTGACACCCGGCAACTGATTGCAGTTATCAGTTTATTGCTCTGTAGTCCGTTACTGGTTATTTTTGGCGATACAGTGATGCAGTTCTGTTTACTGACGGCACAGCAATTACAACAGCCCCTTGTTTTATCAACAGCAGGAGGTTATTGATGAATAGCTGGGCTGAGCGAATCATACCCACCCCGGTACGTAGTGTGATGCTATTTGTGGTCTGGCTGCTGCTGAACAACAGTGTCGCACCAGTGCATTTGGTTGCAGCGACCATCTTGGCTCTTGGCATTCCGTTGTTAACAGTTCGTTTTCGCGATCGGCAAACGCCTTTTCGCCACTGGCGGCAAGCGTTAATGTATCTACTACGGGTGCTGCTGGATATTATCGTGGCGAACATCCAGATCATCCGGGTGGTGGTCGGGCCGAATCGCTTGCTAAAACCGGGTTTTGTCTTGGTACCTCTCGATTTGCAAGCCGCATTGCCTTTAACTATCTTAGCCTGCACGGTGTCGCTGACACCGGGTACAGTCAGTGCCGAAATTTTGCCATACCAGGACGATCCGAATGAGGATGTTGGCGAGAGGTTTTTATTAATCCATGTGCTTGATTTATCAGATGAAACAGCACTGATTAAAGAAATTAAACAACGTTATGAACAACCGCTGCGGGAGATGTTCGAATGTTAACGCAAATTGTTCTGGTTGCTATGTTATTGATTGGTCTCGGATTATTACTGAATCTATGGGCACTTTTGCGCGGTCCTAGCATTCCGGATCGGTTATTGGCTTTAGACACCATGTATATTAATAGCATTGCATTACTGCTGTGTTATGGCATTTATGGCGCGAGTAATTTACATTTTGAAGCTGCACTATTGATAGCAATGCTCGGGTTTGTTAGTACAGTAGCCGTATGCAAGTTTATGCTACGTGGCGATATCATTGAATAAGAGCGGGGAGGGAAGATGACGGGACTGGAATGGTTGATTGCACTACTGGTGATGCTTGGCGCAATGTTTGTCTTGATAGGCTCGGTGGCTTTGGTTAAGTTACCCGATTTTTATACTCGGTTGCACGGCCCGACCAAAGCGACCACCTTGGGTCTTGGCAGTTTGGTGCTGGCATCATTGCTATTTTTTAACTTTGTGCTGGATGAGTTAAGCTTGCAACAGCTGCTCATTGCATTGTTTTTGTTTATCACCGCTCCTGTGACTGCTTATATGCTGATCAAAGCAGGATTGCATCGTGGCATCGACGCATTTTCAACGACAAAAAATCAGCATTTAATGCAGATTTCAGACAAACAGCCCTCAAAATAGCGTTATTCTTCGTCGAACCCGCTTTCAATCAGTTGGACAACAGACTGCAAAGCGGCTTCTGCTTGGTTGCCGTGCGTGACAACCTCTACGTTTTTACCTTTGCTGCTGGCAAGCATCAACAGAGCCAATACGCTGCTGGCATCAGCGGTACGCCCATCCTGCTGCAATTCAATACGTGCATCAAACTTCTGACATAATTGTGCCAGTTTCGTCGCGGCGCGCGCGTGTAAGCCTAGCTGATTGACGATCGTTACCGTCTTCGAAAAACTATTTGCCATGATGCCTGATCAACTCCCGGTGTCTAATTTGGACGTCTTCGCGCAGTGCACCGAAATTTTTCGCAAGACACTCAGCCATATACACCGAGCGATGCTGACCACCGGTACAACCAATTGCGATGGTTAAATAACTGCGGTTATTACGTTCTAAATCCGGTAACCAAGTACTGATGAATTGCTCAATTTGATGCGTGTATTGACCCACCACCGTTTGACCGGACAGGTAGTCTTTTACGGGCTGATCGAGGCCCGTGAGAATTTTCAGTTCAGGCTCCCAGTGTGGATTGGGTAAAAAACGCGCATCAAATACATAATCGGCATCTTTAGGAATACCGTATTTAAAGCCGAAAGATTCAAATAAGATCACTAAACGGCCGGTCTTCTGCCCCAATATCCGTTCCCGTAACTGTTCAGTCAGTTGATGTACGTTCAGTTCGGTGGTATCGATATATAAATCGGCACGGCTGGAGATCGGATCAAGCAGTTGCTGTTCGCGCTGGATTGCTTCATCCAATGACATCGCCTGATGCGACAGTGGATGCAACCGGCGAGTTTCGCTAAATCTCTTGATCAGGCTGCTGTGATCAGCATCCAAATACAAAATCGTTAACTCAACTTTTCGTGGTAGGTAAGATAAAATTTCGGTGAGTTCTTCCGGCTCTTGCGGCAGATTGCGAACATCGATACTGACGGCGACGCGTTCATACTGGCCCATGACGGCATTGGCAAGCGTAGGCAGCAAATTGACCGGAATGTTGTCGACACAGTAGTAGCCTAAATCTTCCATCACCCGCAATGCGACCGATTTTCCAGAGCCTGAGCGACCACTGACGACTAAGAGTTTCATTTGCTTGGCGCCATTTCAGAATGAGTGAGCAGCAGCTGATACAGCTCTTGATCGGAGCCGATGTGCCTAATTTTTCGAGTTAAATCTTTCTGGCTGAGTAAACGGGCAATTCCCGCTAATGTTGTGAGATGTGTTTGGCATTGATTTTCTGGGATCAAAATAGCACAAAAAATATCAACAGCTTGGTTATCAATCGCGTCGAACTGAATCGCGTCTTGACTGACAACAAACACGAGAACCGGGCTCGTGACATCTTTTAACTTCCCATGAGGAATTGCGATGCCGCCGCCAATCCCCGTTGAACCAAGCTTCTCCCGCGCCATCAGCGCTTCAAAAATAGTGGATTCCGGTAATTGCGGTAATTGCTGGTGAGCAAGTTCGGCAACGTATTCCAGAATGCGTTTTTTACTATTAAAAAGGACTGCACTTTTTGTGCAGTCCTTCGATAACATTGAGCTAAGATTCATAAGTCCGTAATCAGTGACGAGCAATTTTTTCTTTGTGTTTAATGACTTGTCGATCAAGCTTGTCGATCAACTGGTCAATGGCTGCGTACATATTATCATCTTCGCTCATCGCAAACACCTCTCCGCCATTTAAATGCATTTTTGCTTCGGCAATTTGTTTTAATTTCTCCACATTAAGCACAACATGCACGTTGTTGATGTGGTCAAAATGCCGTTCAAGTTTTGAAAACTTGCTGTCTACATACTCTCTCAGTGCTTCAGTGATTTCAACATGACGACCAGTTAGATTAATTTGCATAGACATTTCCTTCTTTAATGAGCACTTATAGCAAGCTCTTGCGCTGATTTGACGGCGGTATGTACAGAGATTCACGGTATTTGGCGATGGTTCGCCGTGCTACGTTGATGCCCTGTTCAGAAAGAATTTCTGCCATCCTGCTATCGCTTAACGGCTTTGCAGGATTCTCCGCTGCCACCAATTTTTTAATAAAAGCCCTGATGGCGGTTGATGAACATTCACCACCACTCTCCGTACTTACATGACTGGAGAAAAAGAACTTAAGTTCAAATATTCCTCTGGGGGTATGCATGAATTTTTGGGTGGTAACTCGTGAAATGGTGGATTCGTGCATCCCGACCATTTCTGCTACATCATTGAGTACCATCGGTTTCATGGCTTCTTCACCATGCTCAAAAAAACCTTGTTGTTGCTGTACGATACAATTAGAAACTTTAAGCAGAGTTTCGTTACGACTTTCCAAACTTTTCAGAAACCATTTCGCTTCCTGCAAATGTGAGCGAATAAACTGGCTGTCAGAAGAGTTTCGAGCATTTCTCGACATCGCCGCATATTGTTCGTTAATTTTAATTTTCGGAAAAGCATCTGGATTGAGTTCGACCATCCAGCGGCCTTTGATCTTTTTCACCGAAACGTCAGGCACTGTGTATTGTTGTTCTTCGCGGATCACATCTGCGCCAGGTCGTGGGTTCAGACTGTGGATCAGCCGCATCACTTCGCGCAGGTCATCTTCTTTGAGTCTAGTCACTCGCATCAAAGAACGGAAATCTCGATTGGCTAAATATTCACTGTAATTTTTAATGATGTCACAGGTTTCGGCCAGAAAAGGGGTCTGAGGGTCGAATTGGCGCAGTTGAACCAATAGACATTCTTGAATGGTCCTTGCACCCACGCCAACGGGGTCAAACAGCTGAATGCGTTTAATGACCGCTTCGACTTCATCGGCTTCGATGTCTGGCAAACCCAACGACTCTAAAATTTCATCACAGCTGATCGTTAATAGGCCATTGGCGTCAATGGCTTCGATAATAATTTCGGCGATGGTTAAATCGGTTTCTGAGAAGGGGGTTAAACGCATCTGCCAGCGCAGATAATCTTGTAATGTTTCGCTGGTTTCGCCCTGAAATACCGTGTCTTCATCGCCATTATAGGTATTTGCAACTGGGGTGGCGCTCACCATATCTTCCCAGTCGCTATCAAGCGGCAGATCTTCTTTGATGTTTTGTTCCGTCATGGCCTCACTGGTATCAGGCACTTCTGGATCAAAATGATCATCACTGGAATAACTATCAATTTCAGCTTGTTCTGTGGAGTCGGCTTGCTGAGGTGCGCTATCGTGGTCGGTATTGAACTCATCATCCGCTTCCAGCAACGGATTGGCATCCAGCGCTTCTTGTATTTCTTGTTGCAATTCAATGGTCGACAGCTGTAGCAGTTTAATTGCCTGCTGCAGTTGAGGGGTCATTGTAAGTTGCTGTCCGAGGCGGAGTTGTAAAGATGGCTTCATGTACTTCTGGTCACTCCCGACAGCCAGTACGAACTGGCTTTTTGCTAACTATAGCCTGAATTGCTCGCCAAGGTATACATCTCTGACCTGCTGATTTGCTAATACCTCAGCCGGTGAACCTGAAGCGATCAGCTCACCATGACTAACAATGTAGGCAATTTCACAAACATCAAGGGTGTCCCGAACATTGTGGTCGGTGATTAGCACGCCAATACCTCGATTGCGTAAATGCTGGATAATTTTTTTGATATCGAGCACCGAAATTGGGTCCACACCAGCAAAAGGCTCGTCGAGCAAAATAAATGCTGGGTTTGCTGCTAGTGCCCGAGCGATTTCGACTCTACGCCGCTCACCACCCGACAAACTCATGCCTAAGCTGCTACGGATATGGGTAATATTAAATTCGTCTAGCAATTCGTCTGCGGTTTGTTCACGCTGATCATCAGACAAATCTTTGCGGGTTTGCAAAATCGCCATCAAATTGTCGAACACAGTGAGTTTTCGGAAAATCGAACTTTCCTGCGGCAGATAGCCAATACCTTGACGCGCTCTGGCGTGGATCGGATCAAAGGTAATATCTTTACCCCCCAAAGAAATAGTGCCTTTGTCGGATGGAACCAGCCCAACGATCATATAAAAGGTGGTGGTTTTTCCAGCGCCGTTCGGTCCTAGCAGGCCAACAATCTGCCCAGCGTTCACCGACAGACTGACATCTTTGACCACCTGACGGCCTTTGTAACTTTTGGCCAGGTGAGAGGCAACAAGTGTTTTCAAGTTATTTTTTCTCGGGAGTGAAAATAGTCGTCACGCGTTCAGTGTCTTTGCCACTTTCAGCATTTAATTTTTGTTTTTCAAGGTCATATTGAATTTTTTCGCTCTTCACCAAACTACCATTCTGGTTGATTTCAGCTTTTCCGGTAAGCGTTAACTTTCTACTTGAAACATCATAACGGATCTCGTTGGCCATGGCCTGAATGGGTTTGTCAGCATCGAGTAATTGCGAATAAACAGCCGGGCTACCCTGCGCGGTGAATACTTCTTTACCTTGCCCCGCCGAACTATCAACTTCAAGACGGTCGGCTTTAATCAGCAATGAGCCTTGCTTCACCACGACATTACCGATGTAAATAAGTTTTTTCTCTTTGACGCTGCCATCAAAATTATCGGAATTGACACTGACGGGTTCGGCAAAGTCTTTGTTCTGCGCCTGCACAGCCAAAGTGCACAGACTGAATATCAGTGCCCACAGAGTTTTATTTATCATGACGGTACACTGTTCCTTTATGTTGATTAAGCTGCAGTTTTTGCGTAATTAGATTAAATCGAACGCCTTGACCTGAAATAGCGAAGCCGTCGCCGGTAATCAGTACTTGCTGTTTTGTTGAAATAATTTGTTGGTCAAAAACGTATTCGAGTCGTGCTGACTCGAGTTTATTAAACAACTCACCTGACTTGAGGTTTTCCAGCAATACATTTTGTTCCAGCACCACTTTGTCGTCGGGATACAACACGCCATTGCTACTACTTACCTGCCATTTTGGCGCCAGTTGTTCAAAAATGGTATAGGCAGGATCTTCAAGTTGAATCAGCCCTAGTTGTTCAAAGTGTGACATTTGGGTAGCCCGAATCATTCCCGACATACTGCCCGAGGCATCAAAACTAGTCCGGATGAGTTGGTAGGCAATAAAATCAGGTTGCAGTTCAGTTTCCACGGCCATGGTTTGTGGTTTGTCATCATCGACCAATAGACTAAAAAGGATGCTGCATCCTGTGACGACCAATGCAAACCAGAATAATTGCCTTTTCATGAACTGCTGCCGCCAAAGTTGGCAAATTTGTGCTGAGAAATCAGTAGTAAATCACAAAGCTCCCGCACCGCACCGAAACCACCGCTTAGGCTGGTGACGTAATGGGCGTGTCGACGCAGGTAAGGGTGGGCGTCTTGCACCGCGACGGCCAATCCACAATGTTGCATCACGTTCCAATCGGACAGGTCGTCGCCAATATAAGCAATATGCGCCGGGGTTAACTGTAGCTGTTGCTGTAACTCCGCAAATGCCGGCATTTTATCTTCCTGTCCCTGATAAACATAAGGTATTGTCAGTGATTTCATTCGGGCGCTAACGATATCCGAATTGCGGCCGGTGATCACCGCCACTTCAATACCGGCATGTCGCAGTGCTTTAATGCCATAGCCATCGCGGGTATGAAAAGCTTTGAGTTCTTCGCCCTGATTTCCTAGGTAAATCCGACCGTCAGAAAACACACCATCAACGTCACAAATTAATAACCGAATATCAGCAGCGCGCTCAGCAACATGGACTGGCAGAGCCTGATATAAGTCGCTAAATAGATCAGTCATTAAATGACTCCAGAGCGCAGTAGGTCGTGCATATTCATCGCGCCCACCGGAATTTGGGCTGCTGAAACGACAATTAAGCCATTAATTTTGCGCTGTTCCATAATTTTTAATGCCTCTGCTGCCAACATTTCTGGTTTGGCAGTAATACAATTTGTATTCATGACGTCAGAAATCGCGGTTTGATGAATATCAATTTTTAAGTCAAGTAACCGACGTAAATCGCCATCGGTAAAGATGCCGGCCAGTGTACCATCGGTTGCCACTATTGCCGTCATACCCAAGCCTTTTTCTGATATTTCTAACAAAGCCTCCTTAATGGTGGCTGAAGCGTTCACGATTGGAATTTGCGTTCCTTGATGCATGACATCTTGTAACCGCAGCAATAGCCGGCGACCGAGGCTGCCACCGGGATGAGAGAGGGCAAAATCATCTGCGGAGAATCCACGGGCCTCTAACAAGGCGACGGCGAGGGCGTCACCCATGACTAACGCTGCTGTAGTGCTGGCGGTTGGAGCTAGCCCCAGCGGACATGCTTCTGCAGCGACTTTGACACATAAATGCCAATCGGCCAGTTTTGCAAGCGTCGATTCCGGATTGCCGGTCATGGCAACGAGTTGAATGCCAAGGCGTTTCAGTACCGGTACCAACACTAACACTTCATGCGTTTCGCCAGAATTGGATAACGCCAGTACGATATCTTGTTTGGTGATCATGCCCAGATCGCCGTGGCTGGCTTCACCTGGATGAACAAAAAATGCCGGTGTACCGGTTGACGCTAAAGTTGCAGCAATCTTGTTAGCAATGTGGCCAGATTTGCCCATACCGACGACAATCACCCGTCCGGTACAGCTGAACATTTGCTCGCATATCTGCGCAAACTGTTGATCCAAATACTGATTTAGCCCGTTGATTGCTGCAGCTTCAATGGCAAAAACCTGGCGTGCTTTGGCACAATAATCAATCGTCACGGTTTATTCTCCAATGGTGCAGGTGCAAAATCTGACCTTTTATTAAGCTGATATTCAGCTAACTCCGACAAAATGCGAACAAATATCAACTAAAGTGGCATTTAAAGCGACATGATGCTCTGTAAATACTTCGGTTTTTTACAGTAGGTGCTCGTTGATGCAGTTGGTTATGTCGATATTTTCCAGCTTCTGCCTTTGAATTGCAAAAAAAAACGAGAAATGCGAAACATTTCGATTTTTGCAACCGATTATTACAATTTAATATACGGACGCATCCAGTTAAAACAGGTAAAATCTGTTCAACGAATCAATAACACTGTTGCATCCGATGGCTGGCGAATTTATATTGCGCGCCATTTTGCAATCGACATCGCTTGTGAAGCTGATGGATCAGTGCTCGAAAGGGAAATAAGTTGGAAGCAATGACGGACAAAACGGTGGAAAGACCACTGGTTGATATCCAGAACCTGACGTTTAGCCGCGGTGAGCGGGTTATCTATGACGATATGAGCATGCAATTTGCTCGCGGCAAGGTGACCGCCATCATGGGCCCCAGCGGGATCGGCAAAACGACCTTATTGCGGTTAATCGGCGGCCAGTTAAAACCTGAGACGGGTCACATCTGGTTTGAAGGTGAAGATATACCGCAATTAGGGCGTCGCGATTTATATCAAGCGCGCAAGAAGATGAGTATGTTGTTCCAAAGCGGTGCTTTATTTAGTGATATGACCGTTTTTGACAATGTTGCCTTCCCCATCCGTGAACATACCAAATTGCCGGAAGAAATTATCCGGATGATGGTGTTGATGAAATTAGAAGCCGTTGGTCTGCGCGGCGCCCGCGGCTTGATGCCGGCAGAACTTTCAGGTGGTATGGCAAGGCGTGCTGCCTTGGCACGTGCTATTGCGCTTGATCCACAGCTAATTATGTATGACGAGCCTTTTGCTGGTCAGGATCCAATTTCAATGGGCGTGATTGTTCGATTAATTCGTTCATTAAATGATGCGCTGGGGCTGACTTCAATTGTTGTCTCACATGACGTCAATGAAGTTATGAGTATTGCTGACTATGTTTATATCGTGGCTGAGCGTCGAGTGATAGGCCATGGGACGCCAGAGCAATTGCGTCAACATGAATCGGCATTAGTGCAGCAGTTTTTGCAAGGTCTGGCCGACGGTCCGGTACCGTTTCATTTTAAAGCGGCCGATTATGCGCAAGAACTGATGGAGTTAAAAGGTTGATGTTCAATCAATTACAACAATTGGGTGCCGCAACACTGGCAACCATTCAGGGGTTTGGTCGGGCAACCCTGATGTTAGCCGGTGCTCTGTGGGGGCGGCCACGCTTGTTCAAAGCTTGGCCGCTGTATATAAAACAATTTTATGTTGTTGGTGTGCAATCGCTATTGATCATCGTCGTGTCGGGTCTTTTTATCGGCATGGTGTTAGCGCTGCAAGGTTACACTGTGCTTTCCAAATTTGGTGCCGAGCAAATGCTTGGTCCATTGGTCGCGTTAAGTTTATTGCGTGAGCTAGGACCTGTTGTAACCGCACTGTTGTTCGCCGGGCGAGCGGGTAGCGCGTTGACTGCAGAAATTGGCTTGATGAAGGCGACAGAACAGTTGTCCGGGATGGAAATGATGGCGGTCGACCCGCTACGCCGGGTGATTGCACCAAGGCTGTGGGCTGGGGTCATTTGTATGCCATTGCTGGCGATGATTTTTACCGCTGTCGGCATCTTAGGTGGCCATTTAGTTGGTGTAGACTGGCTTGGTGTCGATGCCGGTGGCTATTGGTCTGCGATGCAGGCGAATGTCGATTTTGAACAGGATGTCCTCAATGGGATTATTAAAAGTATTGTTTTTGCTTTTGTGGTGACAGTGATTGCGCTGCACAAAGGATTTGATGCGGTTCCGACTTCGGAAGGGATCAGTCGGGCGACAACTCAAACGGTAGTGACTGCGTCACTGGCGGTGTTGTGTTTTGATTTTGTATTAACTGCTGTCATGTTTGGTGGATAAAAAAATGACCACTCGTAAATTAGAAATTCTCGTCGGTGTTTTTGTTGCAATCTCAATTGCAGCGTTCATGTTATTAGCGTTAAAGGTTGCCAATGCCGGTGTTGCGGGTTCAGACCAAAGTTATCAGCTGGTTGCGACCTTTGACAATATTGGCGGTTTAAAAGTCCGCTCACCAGTCAAGGTTGGTGGTGTGGTGGTGGGCCGTGTTGCCAATATTCACCTCGACCCCGCACAGTTTCAGCCTGTGGTAACGCTTGAAATTAACAGTAGCTACAATAACTTTCCGGAAACGAGCTCACTGGCAATTTTAACTTCCGGTTTGCTCGGTGAGCAGTACATCGGATTACAACCTGGTTTTGTCGACGAAAATGTAGAAATTCTTGGCAATGGTGATCGTATTGAAGACACCAAATCTGCCATCGTACTGGAAGAGCTGATTGGTCAGTTCTTGTTTAATCGTGGGAATCAATAATGAAATTATTAACTAAATTAGCGGGCGTACTCCTGTTAGCTGTCGGCTTTAACACGTATGCAAATAGTGCTGTAGTGCAGACCTATGATGATCCGTACAAAATGATGGAAGTGTTGGTTGATCAGACTTTCCGTCGTATCGCCGCCGAACAGCCGAAAATAAAACAAAATGCCGAAGTGTTGCGTACTATCGTCACTGAGGAGCTGGTGCCTTATATTGATAGTCGTTATGCCGCGGGTTATGTAATCGGCCAGAGCGTGAAGTTAAATACGGTGCCAAAAGAAGATTTCAACACTTTTGTCTCGGCATTTCAAAACTATATGATCGGCACCTATGCCGGTGTATTCACGCAATATACAAATCAGAAAGTGATTATCGAGCCTGGTCAGCCTATTGATAAACAAAGAAAAATTATCACTATTAAAACGCGAGTGATTGACCCTGGTAAGCCAGATATCAACATTGAGTTTAAACTGCGCCGAATGAGAGATACGAACAACTGGCGAGTCTACGATATGATTGCAGAAGGTATTTCACTGCTCGATAGCAAGCGCTCAGAGTTAGGCAGTTTGATTCGTCAGCAAGGCCTGTTAAGTGTTGCGGCGTTGCTTGAAGAGAAAGCTAAAGCTCCGATTAAAAAGCCTGAGAAAAATAAAAATGCTTGAAATTAAGCAAAATGGTGCGGTGCTGCAATTTGTTGGTGAGCTCAATTGTAACACCGTCGTTGCACACTGGCCGTTTAAGCTGTTGGCAACTTTACCCAAACAAGCTGCATTTGATCTCAGTGGACTGCAGCATGTTGATACCGCAGGGCTTGCCTGGCTGATGCAACAGTTGGCTAAAGCAAACCAACTTGGCATTAGCCTCAAGTTTCAGCAAATGCCTGAGCAGTTGCGTTCGTTAGCAAGCGTCAGTGATGTATTAGCGCTTTTACCGACGGATTAGCTGATATTAGCTCACATATTGGATATAATAAGGCTTATGTCCTTAGGTGAGCAGCGCTCACAGTTAACATGCTAAATATACCGACAGCCCGGCCATTCGCCGGGTTATTTTTCTTTCTGACATGCCATTCCCAGTTTCAAGATTGATACTGTTTTGTTTCAGCTTGTAAGTGGCAATCCGAGTATGTCCCGACTGAGTAGGTCAATTGATGGATTGTAAACAAATCGAACAACGTTTGACTGAGCAGCTGCAGCTGGCTGAAGTCTATGTTACGGCTGACGGCAGCCACTACGCAGTTACCGCAGTAGGTGACTGTTTTGATGGAATAAGTCGTGTAAAACAACAACAAATGGTCTACGCCCCGTTGATGACTGAAATTGCTGATGGCTCCATTCATGCGTTGTCGATTAAAGCTTTCACCCCAGCGCAATGGCGTCGTGAAAAACTACTTAACCCACCTCCGGTAACCAAGTAAATGCAACAATTTTTAGTTTCAGGGGGCGCCACCCTGAATGGCGACGTCATTATTTCTGGTGCCAAGAATGCGGCTCTGCCTATTTTATTTGCCACAATTTTGGCTGAGCAACCGTCGGTTATCAACAATGTGCCTGTTTTGCGGGACATTGATACCACCTTTCAGTTATTAACGATGTTTGGTGCGCAAGTGAAGCGTGATGGTCATCAAGTCACTGTTGATGCCAGCCATATCCACAGTCAAATGGCGCCGTATGAATTAGTGCGAACCATGCGCGCTTCTATTTTGGCGTTAGGGCCTTTGTTGGCGCGGTTTGGTCATGCAGAAGTATCGTTACCCGGAGGATGCGCCATTGGTGCAAGGCCGGTGAATTTACATATTGAAGGTTTGCGCAAAATGGGCGCGCAGATCAGTGTCGAAAATGGGTATATCAAAGCCAAAGCAGAGCGACTTCAAGGGGCGCATATCGTGATGGATATGGTGAGCGTCACTGGGACTGAAAATCTGCTGATGGCGGCCGTGCTCGCTGACGGCATAACTATTATCGAAAATGCCGCTCGTGAGCCAGAGGTAGTTGACTTAGCTACGTATTTGTCAGCAATGGGCGCACAAATTACTGGCGCGGGCAGTGCGACTATCAAAATAGTTGGGGTCGAGCGACTGATTGGCGCGTCACATCGGGTATTGCCCGATCGTATCGAAACTGGCACTTTTCTAGTTGCAGCAGCAGTGACCGGTGGTGATGTCACCTGCCGCAATACTGATCCGAGTGAATTAGAGGTGGTGTTAGAAAAACTGCGTGAAGCAGGTGCGGATGTCTCCACAGGTGAAGATTGGATCCGGTTAAATATGACTGGGCGTCAATTAAAATCGGTAAATGTGAAAACGGCACCGCACCCTGGTTTTCCGACCGATATGCAGGCGCAATTTACGGTATTAAATGTGTTGGCAGAAGGGGTTGGTGTTGTCACCGAAACTATTTTTGAGAATCGTTTTATGCATGTACCTGAGCTGCAACGGATGGGGGCATTAATTCAGCTAGAGGGCAATAATGCCTTATGCCAGCATACCACTCAGTTGACCGGCGCTCAGGTTATGGCGACCGATTTACGAGCCTCTGCTAGCTTGGTCATTGCAGGTCTTGTTGCCAATGGCGATACCATTGTTGACCGGATTTATCACATTGACCGCGGTTACGAACAAATTGAACATAAACTGCAAGTTCTAGGCGCAAAAATAGAACGCATCAACGCACCAGTTTAAAACGGATATTTCCAAATAAAAAACCGCCGGTAGGCGGTTTTTTATTATTCAAAACAATGTATGTGGCTGGAGCACCGCAGCTTCTGCCGGTTTGGCGTTTAAGCGGCCTATTCAGTTTCCAGTCTGGTGCCGATACGAGTCTGGATGACCATACGCTGTCCATTGCGCTCGATAACTATTTGCACGTCCGTTTCAGGTACTGATTCTGCGACAATATCCAATGCTTGATTGACGCTAGTGAGTATCACGCCCTGAATTTCCAGCATAATGTCGTCAGCTAATAATCCAGAGACGGCAGCGGGTCCAAGATTTTCAACGTCAGTTATTTTCATACCGTAAAACTTTTGTGCAGTTGAGTATTGCCGCTCACCGGATGAATTAATCACCGGCTCGCCGCTGAGCCCCAAATAACCTCGTACAACCCGGCCGTGGCTAATGAGTTTTTCCATCACGGTAAACGCGAGTTTATAAGGTACCGCAAAGAATATTCCTTGTACTTCTAGATTACGTTGACGCTGAAACGCCGCAGTGTTAATGCCAACCAAAATGCCATTACTGTTGACTAAGGCGCCGCCTGAATTGCCTGCGTTAATTGCCGCATCCATTTGCATAAAATCAGTGTAGTTGTTGGTGCTTAAGCCAGCTCGGCCGGTCGCACTGATAATCCCCTGCGTAATGGATTGTCCCAAATTTAGTGGATTACCAATCGCCAGCACTAAGTCACCGACCTGCGGTTCTATTTCTGCTACTTGAGGGATGACCGGCAGATTACTTGCTTTTACATATAACACGGCTAAGTCGGTCAATCGATCTTGGCCAATCAATATGGCTTCAAGTTGCCGGCCATCCTGTAAGGCAACCACAATTTGATCCGCGCCGTTCACAACATGAAAGTTAGTCAGAATATAGCCATCGGCGCGCATAATCACGCCCGATCCTAATGATTGATTTTGGATTATACGTCGTTGATACGAGCTAGGATCTTGCTGCGTGGTCACGGTGTAGACGTTGACCACGGCTGGTGCTGCTGCACGGACTGCTTTGGCGTAAGAAATAGCCTGTTGCTCTAATTTTTTCGGTTGAATCAACTGATTAAGTTGGCTGGAGCCATTTTGTTGGAATAGCAGCAACCAAAGCAATGCCAGCGCTAGGCCATAAGCAATACTTCGAACGATAAAAATCAGAGATTTCATCAATTTAATTTATTCAGAGCGGACGGATTCGCAGAAGCATAACATTTATGCCCACTAAGATGTAGCAGAAAAGTGTTGCAAGAGACCACTCAGTCTCGCGTCGCGAATGCTATTTGAGTCTGAGTGGTCATACCGGCGTATTTAACGAATTAACACGTAGTAAACAGAACTTTCACGTTGAACTTGCAGCGCGATGACTCCTTTTGCCTTGCTTAGAATGTCGCGCAGTTCGGCTACGTTATTCACTTTAGTGCGGGCTACACCAATAATGACATCACCTTGCTCCAAACCCAGTTGCGCTGCAGGTGAACGTGCAGCAACTTCAGACAGCATAACGCCAGCGATTCCATCCTGAGTCTTGCCATTGGCAAAACTGGCCCCTGCAAGCATTTGGTGTATATTGCCGGCCGTAACATTCGCTTGATCGGCTTCGGACAATTTAACATCAAAGTTCAATTGTTTGTCTTCGCGCAACACGCCGATTTTCACTGCTTTGCCAACGCCCATTGAGCCCACTTTAGCCCGAAGTTCAGACATAGATTGGATTTTTTTTCCATTGAGGCTGACAATCACATCACCAGAACGTAAGCCTGCTTTATCGGCCCCGCTGTCTGGAGTGATCCGGCCAATGAAAACTCCTTTGGCCGATTTTACTTTCATGGCTTTGGCAATATCTTCATTTAAATCATTGCCTTCAATGCCAAGAATGCCGCGTTTGACCTCACCAAACTCAATAATTTGACTGACCAAATTTTTCATCATCGTTGATGGAATGGCAAAACCAATCCCGACGTTGCCGCCTGCAGGGCCAATAATTGCAGTATTAATACCGATTAGTTCGCCGCGTAAATTGACCAGCGCACCACCAGAGTTTCCGCTATTAATCGCCGCATCAGTTTGAATGAAGTCTTCAATTTTCTCGATATCAAGCCCGCCGCGACCCAATGCACTGACGATGCCTGATGTGACAGTTTGGCCGAGTCCAAAAGGGTTACCAATGGCAATGGTGAAGTCGCCGACACGTAAATTGTCCGAATCTGCAATTTTGATTTCAGCTAAGTTTTCGGCGTTAATCTGCAGGAGAGCTACGTCACTTTCCGTATCTTCACCGATTTTTTTCGCTTCAAAGCTGCGGCCATCCGTTAAGGTTACTCGAATTTCATCAGCTTGATTAATGACATGTGCGTTGGTGACTACATACCCTTTTTTGGCGTCGATGATGACGCCAGAGCCAAGACCCCGAAACGGTTGATCACGGCGTAACTCGCCTTGTCCGAAAAACTGCTGAAACGCGTCAGGTACCCGTTGCCTGACTTCACGGTTCCCTGCGACGTTAATATTAACAACTGCGGGTGTGACCGTTTCAAGCATCGGTGCGAGGCTAGGCATTTCTTGCCCGGCTTCAGCACCCCAGAAAGGGACTTTAGCCGATACATAAGTGGAGTGAGTAAAAAGAGATGCAGCCAACAGGCTGGCGGTGAGCACAGATAACTTCATTTTCATATCGTGGTTGTCTCCATAGGAACACTGCCTACAGAGACTCACGTTTTTATAAAAAGTTTCAAATGTCGGTTTTTTTTTCTGTTGGGAATGTTTTCATGATACCACTGGAATGACCCGCATAATCAAGTGGTTGCTCAGCCTGAGGTTCAACCTTCTTGCGGCGTTTCTCATCAAGTTTGCCAAGTGACATCCGGATGTGTTCTGCAGTATCGGTCGACAAATAATTTAAATCGGTGTCTTGGGCAAAACCTGGTCGTTCAATGAGCTGCATTTTGGTTCGTGCCATATGGCGGGCGATACTCTCATAATTATCCTGCAACTGCGACATGAGCTGATGCGTGGTATCCAAATGACTGGAGACATCAGATCGGTATTGTTGCAATTGCTGACGAGTTTCATCCAACTCAACTTGCAATTTGTGCTGATTAAATTGACGAAGGCTATAAAAACGGCTGGCGATGGCGCCAATTATTATTCCGGCGACCAGCCAGATTAACGCAATGGAAAAACTCATAACGACTCCTGAAACTACTTAAATCTTTGCTAGTGTAACCTAACTTCTTATCCAGAGTGGTAAGGCATGTTATTATAATAGTCATTGTCCTTGGCCTGAATGTCAGATTTTTAGCTGATATTCCATAAAGCAGTACGAAGACGCCCGCATGACGACGCCGCAGCAGAAATATCAGCTAGACCTTACCCGTGATGATTTTCAATTTGACGCAGCGCAACAAGATGCTGTGAGCCGGTTACAGCGTCTTTACGATGACTTTTGCCAGCAAGAACCAACAACATTAAGTTTTTGGGATAAATTAATAGGCAAAAAAAATCAACCTAAGCCTCTGACTGGCTTGTATTTTTGGGGTGGTGTTGGTCGAGGAAAAACCTATCTGGTGGATACATTTTTTGAGTGTCTACCGACCTCTCGCAAAATGCGTATTCATTTTCACCGTTTTATGCACAAAGTGCATGAAGAACTGGGCGGATTGGCAGGCCAGCCTAACCCCTTGGAGTTAGTTGCGGATAGTTTTAAGCAACAAACTGATATTATTTGTTTTGATGAATTTTTCGTATCTGATATTACCGATGCCATGATTTTAGGCACCTTGATGCAAGCATTATTTGCTCGGGGTATTACCTTGGTGGCAACGTCGAATATCGAACCTGACGGGTTATATAAAAATGGCCTGCAGCGCGCTCGGTTTTTACCGGCTATTGCTCTCATTAAACAGTATACCGAGGTTGTGAATGTCGATAGCGGCATCGATTATCGGTTACGCACGCTAACCCAAGCTGAAATTTACCACTCACCTTTAGATGCTGCTGCTGATCAAAACTTACTGAACTACTTTAATGCGTTGTCGCTGGAGCCGCGTCAACAGCGTGCAATTGTCGAAATTGCTCATCGGCCATTAAAAACGTGTTGGGAAGCTGAAGGGATCGTTTGGTTTGAGTTTTCCGAGCTTTGCGAGTCGGCACGAAGTCAGTATGACTATATGGAACTCAGTAAAATTTACCATACGGTGTTGCTATCGAACGTCGTCGCAATGGGGCAAAGTAACGATGACGTTGCAAGGCGTTTTATTGCGTTGGTCGACGAGTTTTATGAACGCAAAGTTAAACTGATTATTTCCGCGTCGCTGCCTATGGAGCAGCTTTATAGCCAAGGGATCCTCACATTTGAATTTAAACGTTGTTTAAGTCGGCTGCAAGAGATGCAATCGGATGATTATCTGTCGATGGCACATTTACCCTAAGGCTTCGTTTGTCTGAACGTTATTGCTGATATTTTTTGCAAAACAGCTATTTTTTACCCTAGCTTGTCTATATAATCCGCCACCGGCCCACGTTACAGCCTGAATCTGCCGTAGCCTGGCAGTTTGATGAACTCGAAGGGGTTCGATAAACGACATAATCTTTGCCCGAAGATTATGTGAGGTGTAACTGATAATTTTTTTTGGATAGTTTGATGAAAACTTTTACTGCTAAGCCAGAAAGCGTAACACGCGACTGGTTCGTTGTTGATGCCGCAGGCAAAACCCTGGGTCGTATCTCAACTGAAATCGCTCTTCGTTTACGCGGAAAGCACAAGCCAGAATACACACCTCACGTTGATACCGGCGATTACATCGTTGTTGTTAATGCTGAGAAAGTGACTGTAACTGGCAACAAAGCGAAAAACAAAAAGTACTACTCTCACTCTGGTTTTCCAGGTGGCATCAAAGAAATCACTTTCGAGAAGCTGATTGCTAAGAAGCCTGAGATGGTACTTGAGCTTGCGATTAAAGGCATGCTGCCTAAAGGTCCACTGGGTCGCGCTATGTTCCGTAAGTTGAAAGTGTATGCAGGCGCCGAGCATCAGCACGCTGCCCAGCAACCACAAGTTTTAGACATCTAACCGGAGCATATCGATAATGGCACAGAATCAATATTACGGTACTGGTCGTCGTAAGACCTCTACAGCACGTGTATTCCTGAAAGCGGGCGCTGGTAACATCGTTATCAACCAACGCACTATCACTGAATACTTCGGTCGTGAAACTGCTCGTATGGTTGTAATGCAACCGTTAGAGTTAGTTGAAATGGTTGGCAAGTTTGACATGTACATCACTGTGAAAGGTGGTGGTATTTCTGGTCAAGCTGGTGCAATCCGTCACGGTATCACCCGTGCGTTAATGGAGTTCGACGAAACTCTGCGTCCAGCACTGCGTAAAGCCGGTTTTGTAACCCGTGATGCGCGTAAAGTTGAACGTAAGAAAGTCGGTCTGCATAAAGCCCGTAAACGTCCACAGTACTCAAAACGTTAATTCGTTTTTACTGCAAAAAACCCGGCCGCGTGCCGGGTTTTTTTTTAAAATTTTTAACTGTTTCAGTCATATTGTCTGTATATATCAAATATGGAGTGCACTTTTGTAGGGGCGGACTGCTATAGTTTTGGCTGTTTGCGAAGAGGCCGTTGTCATACAGGCAGTTAGCATCTTGTAAAAAGTCGACTTATAGCTGTCTGACTTGTGCTTAATCTATAAAAAGCCGAAAAAATAGTTCAGTGTAACCAAGAGAATCACCCTTAATCCTTGTATCAGGCAGGGCTTTTCATTATGATCCTTGGTATTTTGCAACTTATAATAATCGCTGAAATTCAGCAGCTTAAATTGACTACAATTTAAGCTTTAACGTGGAGATGAGTGGATGAGCAATGCGCCAGTCGATCATGGTCGCCGTCGCTTCCTCACTATCGCAACCTCAGTAGTAGGTGGCGTTGGTGCAGTTGGAGTCGCTGTTCCCTTTATTGCTTCTTGGAACCCGAGTGAAAAGGCTAAACAAGCTGGTGCAGCTGTAACAGCCAATATTAGCAAACTCGAGCCAGGTCAGTTAATTCGGGTTGAATGGCGCGGTAAGCCAGTATGGGTCGTAAAACGTACCCCTGAGATGTTAGAACAGCTGTCCAAGGTCGAAGGTCAACTACGGGATCCTAATTCTGAAGTTGAGCAGCAACCGACATATGCTAAAAACCAACATCGTTCCATTAAACCTGAGTTATTTGTTGCTGTTGGTATTTGTACCCACTTAGGTTGTTCACCGACTTACAAAGTCTCGGACTTTGATGCCCATGTCGAAGGTTTGCCTTCTGGATTTTTCTGTCCTTGTCACGGCTCTACCTATGATATGGCTGGTCGCGTATTTTCCGGTGTTCCGGCGCCGAAAAACCTTGTGATTCCACCTTATATGTTTGTCGATGACAGCACTATTACTATTGGTGCAGATGAGGGGACAGCCTGATGTTTAAAAATTTGATGAGCTGGATTGAATATCGCATGCCGTTCATGGAGAAAATGAACCTTCATGTGATGCAATATCCAGCGCCAAAGAACTTCAATTTTTGGTATTTTTTCGGCAGTTTAGCGATGCTGGTGCTCGTAAACCAAATCCTCACCGGTATTTGGCTTACCATGAACTTCGAACCTTCTGCTGAACGCGCTTTTGCTTCCGTTGAATACATCATGCGTGATGTTGATTACGGGTGGTTGTTGCGTTATATGCACAGTACCGGTGCTTCAGCGTTTTTTGTTGTTGTTTACCTGCATATGCTGCGTGGCATGATGTACGGCTCTTATCAGAAACCACGGGAACTCCTGTGGATTTTCGGGATGTTGATTTTCCTCGTATTAATGGCCGAAGCCTTTATGGGTTACTTGCTGCCATGGGGTCAGATGTCATTCTGGGGGGCGCAAGTCATTATCTCTATTTTTGGCGTAATTCCAGGAATTGGTGAGGATTTAACACTGTGGATCCGAGGTGATTATGTTATTTCTGGTGCCACTTTAAACCGCTTTTTTGCCTTGCACGTGATTGCCCTGCCACTGGTGTTGGTGATTTTGGTGTTCCTGCATATTATTGCACTGCATGAAGTGGGTTCAAATAACCCTGACGGTATTGACGTTAAACGCTTGAATGACGGTCAGCCTGTTGAAAATAACGTGTCAGACAAGTTCACTTTTCATGAATATTTCACCAAAGGTGGCAAAAAAATAATTGTTGATGCGATTCCTTTTCATCCGTATTACACGGTAAAAGATATTGTTGGTGTCGTAGGCTTTTTGTTGGTGTTTTGTGCGGTGATATTTTTTGCACCTGAAGGCGGTGGTTTTTTCCTAGAACCGCCAAACTTTGAACCGGCAAACCCAATGAAAACACCTGATCACATCGCTCCGGTCTGGTATTTCACGCCATTTTATGCAATTTTACGTGCAGTTCCTGATCAACTATTTGGCGCTATTTTCATGTTTTTGGCGATTATCTTCTTGGCATTGTTGCCTTGGTTAGATCGTTGTCCTGTGCGCTCGATGCGTTATCGCAGCACTTTGCATAAAGTGAACCTAGTGAATTTTTGTGTCAGCTTTGTCGTGTTAGGTGTGCTAGGCGTGTTGCCAGCGACGCCAACCTATACGTTGTTGGCACAAATATTTTCATTCACTTATTTTGCGTTCTTCGGTTTACTGTGGCTTTACAGTAAAAACGAAAAAACTAAACCATTGCCTGTGAGGTTATCATAATGCTGAAACAGTTATTGGCAGCAGTGGCTCTGGTCGCATCATCCGCTGTATTAGCAGCGAGCGGTCATGTAGTACATTTAGACACCGCACCGATTGATTTGACAGATAAAGAGTCACTCCAGCGCGGCGCAAGGATGTTTCAGAATTACTGTCTGGGTTGTCACCAGATGGAATACCAACGTTATTCACGGACGTTCCGCGATCTGGGTATTCCGGATGATGTAGGTATGGAGCAACTGGCGTTCACCGCGAAAAAGGTGGGTGATCACATCAAAAATTCCGCTCCAAAAGCTGACTTAGCTAAATGGTTTGGTGCTCCGCCGCCAGACTTAAGCAACGTCGCTCGAGTGCGCGGTCCAGATTGGCTGTACACCTACTTGCGATCATTTTATGCCGATCCAAGCCGGCCTTTTGGTGTGAACAACGAAGTTTTCCCATTAGTTGGCATGCCACACGTATTGCAAGAATTGCAAGGTGTGCCGTATAAACAGCATGAGACTCGCTTGGTCGATGGCGAGCCGAAAGAAGTTTATGTCGGGATTGTTACGGATGGTAGCGGTGAACTTAGTACAGAAGAGTACGACCGCGCAGTTGCTGATTTAGTGAACTATTTAGAATATACCGGCGAGCCTTCCAAACTGGAGTCGCGCAGCTTAGGTATCAAAGTCATGATTTTCTTATTAATTTTCTTTGTGTTAGCGTTCCTGCTGAAAAAAGAATATTGGAAAGACGTTCATTAAGTTAGTATTGATCGAGATATAAGGGGCCTGGTGGCCCCTTTGCCGTTTTAAATTTACCGGAGGAATTCATGGCGATACCTGCCAACAGACGTGCTGCGATGACGTTGTTTACGGCTGCCGACGAAATGTACAGCCATCAGGTCAGAATGGTACTGGCAGAAAAAGGTGTCACCGCAGATATATTGCTGGTGAGTCGCGATAATTTGCCGGAAGAGGTTTACGAAGTGAACCCATACGGTTCATTGCCAACCTTAATGGACCGTGATTTAGCGCTGTATCAGGCTGACATCATTATGGAGTATCTGGACGAGCGTTTTCCACATCCACCGTTATTACCGGTGTATCCAGTGGAGCGGGGTAAAACTCGTTTAATGATGTATCGAATCAAACATGACTGGTACAGCATGGCCGAGAAAATTCTGCAAAATGGTGACGATGCTGTAGAAGCACGCCGCGACTTGCGTGAAAGCTTGTTATCGATTGCGCCACTGTTTCAGGAAACGCCGTATTTTATGAGCGAAGAATACAGTTTGCTGGATTGTTATATGTCGGCCTTGTTATGGCGGTTACCGTTATTTGGGATTGAAATTTCTGGGCCTGGTAGTAAAGATCTGAAAAACTATATGATCCGGCTATTTGAGCGCGATGGTTTTCAGCAGTCACTGACGGATGCCGAGCGTGAAATTCGCCGTGATGTTAGGTACTAAGTTATGACCGACGAAGTGAAAATGACGCCGAACCGGCCTTATTTGCTGCGGGCCTTTTACGAATGGATTGTCGACAATAATCTAACACCTTATTTGGTGGTGGATGCGACGATGCCGGCGGTTAAAGTTCCGACGCAGCACATTCAAAATGGCCAGATTGTGCTCAATATCAATCCGTCCGCGGTGGGTAACTTGTTGATCGGCAATGATGCTGTGACTTTCAGTGCCCGCTTTGGCGGTAGTCCGTTTGCGCTTTATATTCCTCAGCGCGCAGTGCTGGCCATTTATGCCCGTGAAAATGGTGCCGGCACTATGTTTACGCCGGAAGAGGATGAAGAATGGCTAGAAGATGAGTTTGAAGAAGCTGAATTAGACGCTGTGCAAGCAGTCTCAACTGAAAATCCAGAACCTGCGCCTGACGATGATAAGCCCAAAAAAGTCAGTCATTTGCGTGTGGTGAAATAAACCATACTTGCCAAAAAAGCCGCGTTAAGCGGTTTTTTTGTGGAAAAATTATTCAGTACCAGTACCAGTACCAGTACCAGTACCAGTACCAGTTAGCTGTTCAATAAATATACTTATCTGTTAATTATCAAAGATTTATCAGCGCTACGTAAAGTATTCACGACTTCACCGTTGCTGCCGCACCAAAACGTAGGTGCTGACTTAATAAGAAAGTTAAAATGATAAAAATTAAATGCTTAACATTAAATGTTTATCAGTAAAGAAAATTTTGGTGGTGGCGGCTTCAGCTTTAGGATTGAGTTTCAGTGTGTATGCAACTGAGCTGGTTGCTGTGGCTGATGCTGCCAGTGATCAGGGCGGGTTTGTTACACCTCAATGCATTTCAAATGCCGGTATGAAATTATGCTGTCAAAACGTAGGTACTGTTAATCAAACTTGCCAGCTAAAGTAGCAGTAATTATCTGATAATATTAATAATTAGCCCTGATTTCATTCTGCAGATGGTGTCAGGGTGATGCTATAGTGTTACTTGGTTTTAAAAAGTGTGATATAAATTTGTTTCAATTAATGTAGTTAATTTGTATTGTCTTTGTTCGTTATCGGAGTGCGTTATAGACATGGAAATTCCAGTAGATAACCAAGGATTGACAAAAAATTACCAGAAAACTCTATTAGCATGTCTAACCGCTATTTCGTTAAGCGTTAGCGCATTTATATTTTTTACAGCTACATCCTCCTCTGCAGTACTGTCTTCTGGCATCGTGACCGCCGGCATCATCAAACATCAGATCAGCGCATTTGGCGTATTAGTGCCCATCAAAGTACAAAGCCTGATCGCGATGACTGATGGTCGGGTATTGCAACTACAACAAAGACCCGGCGATATATTGCTGGCCGGTCAACCTATATTGCAATTAGTAAATCCGCGGCTACAGCGCCTGTTGGAAGAACAGGAGCTGGCGTTACAATCGCAACAGGCAGAGTATTTGCTGACAGAGCAGCAACTTGAGCAAGAGCAGCTGCAGTTGAACCACGATTTGCTGTTGGCGCAAGCTGAGCAACAGTTGCTGCAAACTCAACTCGCAGCCAAACAAGAGCTATTCCGGCAGCAAATTGTCTCAGCACTGGATTTTGCCCAAAGCGAAGCATTCCTCGCCCAAGCGAAACAAAAAGTTATGTTGGCGCAGGAAAAGTTAAAAGGGTTTAAAAAAGCCAGCCAGAACCGACTGGCTGCGGCCAAGTTAAATCGGCAACGGGCGGAAAAACAACGGGATATCGCGCAGCAAGATGTGCAGGCACTGTTGATCAGC
>JBBKWN010000070.1:0-7948 GCA_037968955.1 Rheinheimera sp.
CCTTCCGTGCTTCAGGTGCCGGTGGTCAGCACGTGAACAGAACCGATTCCGCCATTCGGATCACCCACTTACCAACCGGTATTGTGGTGGAATGTCAGGATGAACGTTCCCAACATAAAAACCGTGCCCGCGCCATGAGCGTATTGCAATCAAGAATTCAGGCCGCTGAAGATGAAAAACGTCGCTTAGTCGAAGAGTCGACCCGCCGTTCATTAGTGGGCTCTGGCGATCGCTCTGAACGCATTCGCACTTACAATTTCCCGCAAGGCCGGCTGACGGATCATCGGATCAACTTGACTATCTACCGTTTACTTGAGGTGATGGAAGGTGAGCTCGATTTAGTGTTGGTGCCGCTTAATAACGAACATCAGGCCGACTTACTGGCCGCGTTGGCAGAAGAAAACCGCTAATGAGCGACCCGCAGACAGCAGAATTGTGGTTGCAGCAAGCCGCCATAGCGCTGTTGCCATTGGCCAAGCGTGATCAAGCGATCAGTGATGTTAAGTTTGAAGCTCGACGATTGTTCACCGATGTGCTTAATGTGACTGCGACCGCGTTGCAGCTACGCTTTACCGAGCTGCTTACGGCCGCTGAGCAAGACATGCTTAACAATGCGCTCCAACGGCGGCTACAAGGCGAGCCATTGGCTTATATCACGGGCCGCTGGTGGTTCTGGGATTTAGAGCTTGAGGTAGCGCCTTGCACGTTAATTCCCCGACCCGATACTGAATTGCTGGTTGAACAGGCGCTGGCGTTGCCCTTGCCTGTGCATGCCAAAGTTTTGGATCTTGGCACTGGCACCGGCGCTATTGCACTGGCGTTGGCCAAAGCCAAACCGAGCTGGCAGCTGTTTGCTGTCGATTTTAATCCTGATGCAGTGGCGCTGGCGGTTCGAAACCAAACTCGGTTGCAGTTGCCAAATTGTCAGATCCGGCAAAGTGATTGGTTTAGTGACCTTGGCGAGCAACGCTTTGATTTAATTGTCAGTAATCCACCCTACATCGACGCCATTGACCCACATTTGCAACAAGGGGACGTGAAGTTTGAGCCGCTATCGGCATTGGTCGCGTCCAACGAAGGCTTGGCGGATTTAGCGCATATTTGCCAGCACGGCGTCGCGTTTTTGGCCGACGGCGGCTGGTTGTGGTTGGAGCATGGTTATCAGCAAGCTGACGCCGTGCAGCAGTTGCTGCAACTCGCGGGTTTTACTCAAATTAGTTCGCGCCGTGATTATGCTGGGCAATGGCGGATCAGCGGTGGCTGTTATCAGGCGCCCCAGTAACACACCAGCGGTCGCTACTGCTATGAAAATCTTCGGCCGAATACCGCATTTCTTTGACCGAATACTTTTTCCAGCATATAACTAATCACACTACTTCAATTAGTTAGCACGAGGGATTGGTTGTGGCCAACGATTTTTTGTTTGCGGAAGAACCGGATGAATTGCCACCGACGCATCACGGTAGTTGGAAGGTATTAATTGTAGACGACGAGCCAGAAGTGCATGCCGTTACCAAGTTGGCGCTAAGTGACTTTGTCTTTCAGGGGAAAAACCTCGAATTTATCAGTGCTTATTCTGGGGCTGAAGCGAAAAAAATGCTCGAGTTACATCCAGATGCTGCCATTATTTTGCTTGATGTGGTGATGGAGACCGATGACGCGGGTTTGTTAGTGGCGCGTTATATCCGTGAAGAATTACACAACCATTATGTCCGGATCATCTTAAGAACCGGTCAGCCTGGGCAAGCGCCAGAGCGGCAGGTAATTGTCAATTACGATATCAATGACTACAAATCAAAAACTGAACTCACCGCGCAGAAATTGTTTACCGTGGTGATGTCAAGTTTACGCTCGTATCGCGATATCTTATCTATTGATGCCAGCCGACAAGGGTTGGAGAAAATTATCACCGCTTCGGCTGATTTGTTTGCGTCACATTCGATGGAGCAGTTTATTGATGGCGTATTGCAGCAATTAACGTCAATTTTAGGCTGCAACGACAATGCGCTATTGGTGACCTCCAGCCTTGTCGCAGGTAATGTCTATGAAAATCAGAACCCGGACGAACTGGTGGTATTTGCGGGTCTTGGCGAATTTGCCAATAAAGAAGGCCAGGCCGTGTCAGAGGTGCTCGAGCCATTCTTAATGGATGCTTTTCATAAAGCGTTGGTGAGCCGCAGTATTGTTTATCGCGACAATTATTTAGTTGCCTACTGCACCAGTAAATTCACCCACGGTTCGTTGTTGTATGTGTCTGGCTTACCAAATCAGGTGAATGATAATCAAAAGCGACTGATTGAACTCTTTTCACAAAATGTGCAGATAGCCTATGAAAATGTGCAGTTACAGCATGAAATTGAAGATACCCAGCGTGAAATTGTCTATCGGTTGAGTGAAGCTGTCGAGCAGCGGTCGATAGAGACTGGCAATCACGTTAAAAGAGTCGCTTTTATTTGTTACGATTTAGCCAAAGCCTATGGTTTGCCAGATACTGAAGCAGAAAAGCTGATGTTTGCATCGCCGCTGCATGATGTTGGTAAAGTGGGAATTCCGGACGGTATTTTAAATAAACCGATGAAATTACAAGAACATGAGTGGGAGGTGATGAAAACCCATTCCAGTATTGGTTATGAAATCCTAAAAAACTCGAAAAGAACTATTATTCAGGCCGGCGCTATTATTGCCCGTGACCATCACGAAAAATGGGATGGTACTGGTTATCCAGCTGGAAAGGCCGGCAGTGACATTCATATATATGGCCGCATCGCCGCTATTGCGGATGTCTATGATGCATTGCGTCATCGACGTTGTTACAAATCGGCATGGACACAAGAGGCGGTACTCGCGCACATGATCAGTGAGTCTGGTAAACAATTTGAACCGGCATTGGTCGAAATACTGAAAAGCAGGGTCGACAAAATAGAAGCAATCCTGCAAAAATACCCCGACGAAGATTAGTGACATCTTCATCGAAGCGGCCACCTGCGGGTGGCTGTTTTATTTATCTGGATCTACCCTGCGACATCGCTTTGGGTCCAACGCAACTTATCATACTCATAAGAGAATCTAACTGATGTACATGGCATTAAAACATACCCATTTATTACTGGTCGCACTTAGTTTGTCGTTGCTGGTGTTACGCTTTGTGCTGTCGCTCAAAGGCTCAGCTTTATTACAACGCAAGTTTCTGAAAATTGCTCCGCATGTGGTGGACACGTTACTGCTGTTATCTGCAGTCGGTCTGATGCTGACAATCAACCAATATCCTTTTGTCACACCTTGGTTAACTGATAAGTTTATTGGCGTATTGGCGTATATCGCGCTTGGCGTGATGGCGTTTAAAGGCCGGACTTTGACCTTGCGGGTATTTGCATTTATTGGTGCCATTGGTTGGCTGGTGCTGGTGGTTAAAGTCGCGATTACCAAAACCCCGGTGCTTTTTGGTTAAAGAGGTTGGGTCGGCGCACGGCTTTAAATCTCTGGTTGAGTTTAGCGCAGCTATAGCCAAAATCAGTGCTACACTGCCGCCGTTTTTTCATTGCATGCAGGAGGCCCAATGGCCACTCAAACAATCAAGGTTGGCACGATTGAAGTAGCCAACGACAAACCTTTTGTACTTTTTGGCGGCATGAATGTGTTGGAGTCGCGCGACATGGCAATGCGTGTGGCCGAGCATTATGTCACCGTCTGTCAGAAACTTAACATTCCTTATGTCTTTAAAGCCTCTTTTGACAAAGCGAATCGCTCATCTGTGCATTCGTATCGGGGCCCAGGAATGGAAGCTGGTTTGCGCATTTTTGAAGAAATTAAACGGACTTTTAATATTCCGCTGATTACCGACGTCCATGAGCCCTATCAAGCGGCGCCGGTGGCTGAAATAGTGGATGTCATTCAACTACCCGCATTTTTGGCGCGCCAAACTGATTTAGTGATTGCGATGGCCAATACCGGCGCGGTGATTAACGTCAAAAAACCGCAGTTTTTAGCACCACATGAAATGCGTCATATCATCACCAAATTTCAAGAAGCGGGCAATGCGCAAGTGATTTTATGCGAACGCGGTTCTAGCTTTGGCTATAACAATCTAGTTGTGGATATGCTGGGCATGGATGAAATGAAACAATACGCCCCGGTTATTTTTGATGCGACACATGCCTTACAAAAACCAGGTGGCCGCACTGATTCGGCAGATGGTCGTCGTGCGCAAGCTGCGCAATTAGCACGTTCTGGCATGGCGCTCGGTCTGGCGGGTTTGTTTATCGAAGCGCATCCAAACCCGAATGAAGCGAAATGTGACGGCCCTTGTGCCTTGTCATTAGACAAACTTGAGCCTTATCTGGTGCAAATGAAAGCGCTCGATGATTTGGTCAAAAGCTTCCCGGCGCTTGATACCTCAGCTCATTGATATTTTCCGATAATCCCAGCTTATTAAGGCGTTCCATCGCCCCCGCACCAGTGGGGCAGATGGAACACCTTGCTGCTGAATTCCGTTGCTCGACGACATTGACAGCATTCGAATGCCAATGGTTTCAAGCCTAGCCCCTAGCATTGTATAAATATTTACTCAATTCGTCCTTGCCAACGTACTCAGTAACACCGCATTCTCAGAGTCCACTCTTGTGGACTATCTGCCAACGAGTAAGCAAAAATCGGTCGCGCAGTTGCTGAAAAAGCAGCACTTTGCTCAAGTTCTAAGCTGTCAGTGCGGTTCAAGCAAAAAAAAGTTGACTTGCCCAAGCAAAATCCGTTTAATACGCCTCGTTGCCCAGATAGCTCAGTCGGTAGAGCAGCGGATTGAAAATCCGCGTGTCGGTGGTTCGATTCCGCCTCTGGGCACCATAACTATTATGGTGTGTTGATTAAGTATATATATCAGTTCACTACAGTGTTTTCTTCATTGAAAAATGCCGCTTTAGCTCAGTTGGTAGAGCAACTGACTTGTAATCAGTAGGTCATCCGTTCGACTCGGATAAGCGGCACCATTGAAGACTAGTTTGGCCCAGATAGCTCAGTCGGTAGAGCAGCGGATTGAAAATCCGCGTGTCGGTGGTTCGATTCCGCCTCTGGGCACCACTCTTACATCAAGCCTCGCAATTACTTGCGGGGCTTTTTTGTTTTCTTGATGCCCTATTTTTTTAAATAAATCCATCCGCTGCCATCACGCCAAGTTGGTTGCACCACTCATTTTAGCCGTCAACTTAGTCCTCAACTTAGCCGTCAACTTAGCCCTCAACTTTGCTGTCGACTTAGCCGTCAACTGAAGAGCTTCAATGGCGCTTGAGCAACGGGGGCGCAAGTAGCATAAGATTGCTGCTAGGTTGCTATATTCCAGTTTGTCTCGTCTGTTTCACATTCGGTTGGATCGCTCACAGCGCCTGTTTTGCTAATGTGTGGGAAAGTTCTCACCCATGAAAGTGGTATTCTCTTGCTAAGCAGCATAAAGTATTGACATGAAAGATTGGCACTAAGGAATTCCATTGAAAAATACAAGTCTGAGTCAGCGCATTAACCTGAGTTTTTTCCTTATTGTGCTCGTGATCATGCTCACCGGCGGGCTGATTTATAGCAAAGCCGTTGATAATGCTTCTAACATGGCGAGCATCGAAAATTCTGATATTAAAGGTGTGGAAACTGCGCGGGATATTCGGCTATTTATCTCTGATCACTGGTTAGTGACAAACCGACTTTTTATTGCCGTCAGTCAACATGACTTAAATATTTCGAACGAGCGAGACGATAAATTAGCGCAGATGGCTACTTTAGAAAAAACCATCCGCAATGCCTACGAAAAATATGAGTCCACAATTATTTTAGACGAAGACAAACTACTTTACATAAAATTGAAACAGGAGCTGATGGATTATTTTGAGGTCAACAGCGCTGTGCGAAAATCCCTGACAACATCGCAGCCAACGAGCGCTTACGACTTGATAGCGCAACAAGGTGCTTTATGGGCGTCGTCTCGAAATACCCTGAATTCGATGATTATGCTCAATGAACAAAGCTATCGTAAGTCCATGAAAAGTCTGCAAACGAATATTAGTATAAATATTTATACCGTGTTTATACTGGTGTTCTTTTCAGCCATCATTGCCGCTTTATGTGGCCATTTCCTGCGCCGATCCATTATGAAACCTATTGCTTTGATCTTAACTGGCATGCATCAGATGGGTGAAGGTGTACTGAATTATCGAATTGAAAATAAAGGAAGTGATGAGTTCAGTTCTATCATGACTGGTTTTAACGATATGGCCGACTCGTTGCAAGAACTGGTGATCCAAACCCAAGGTTCGGCAGTTCATCTGAGCACATCCATTACTGAATTGGCGGCGACTTCAAAACAACAGCAAGCGACGGTCACTGAAACAGCGGCGACCACAGCGGAAATTGGTGCGACATCAAAACAGATTTCCGCCACCGCCAGAGAATTACTCCACACTGTAAATGAGGCCACTGAAACTGCTGCGCAAACCTCACGCTTAGCGCAATCCAGCCAAACTTCGATTAATAGTATGGATGATGTCATGCGGCAGTTATCTTTGGCTGCCGAAATGGTTAGTGGCAAACTGGCATTGTTAAGTGAGCGGGCCACCGGTATCAATCAAGTGGTGACCACGATTATGAAAGTGGCCGATCAAACAAATTTATTGTCATTAAATGCTGCGATTGAAGCTGAAAAAGCCGGTGAATATGGCAAAGGTTTTACCGTGGTCGCCAACGAAATTCGCCGACTGGCCGATCAAACTGCCATTGCCACCTATGATATTGAACAGATGGTTCGAGAAATTCAGTCTGCCGTCGCCGCTGGTGTCATGGGCATAGATAAATTCTCCGAAGAAGTACGACGTGGTTCAACGGATATGGTGCATGTCAGTGAGCAACTGTCGATGATCATCGAACAAGTTCAGGAACTTGCGCCACATATCCAGCTGGTTAATGAAGGTATGCAGCATCAAACTGAAGGTGCCGAACAAATAAATATGGCGCTTAGCCAGTTGACTGATGCAACCTCACAAACTGTGGAATCTTTGATACAAACGACCAGCACGATTGACAATATGAGTGATGTGGCCAACAAGTTACGCCAGGGTGTCGATAGATTTAGGGTTTGAAATCATGACGTTAAACTCAGTGCAATCCAAATGCAATCCGTTAGCCGCTTTATATCTAATGTTCAGAATAGAGGCTGATTATTATGCTTTAGCCGCAACGCGGATAGAATTTGTACTGAGCCGCCAGCGGCTAAAACAAATTCCCGGGGCGCCAACTTGGATGGTCGGTCTACTGAATATTGATGACAAAGTGATCCCGGTCATTGATATTTATCAGCGACTCCTTGGAAAGCCAGCATCAGTACAAGCCAGTACCAGACTCGTGATCGTGCGCTATCAAGAAGATAAATGGCTTGGCTTACTACTCGAAAAAGTAAACACCTTCGAGCGGCTGAGCTTATCTGCGTGGACGGATGCCACGGTAAAACTTCACAACAATAATTTCCTGGCGGCAGTGCAGCAACACGAGCGCCTCGGGCTTATTCAAAATATTGAACTTGATTTGCTGTTGCCTGACGATGTCAGACAACAGCTGTTTCAACAGGACAGGCTTCTGGTAAATACAGGCGCCAACGAAACACGCACGAATACAATGCCATGAGCGCCGCGAATCAACTTAACCTCACCATGGGTCGTCCATTAACGATGCAGTCGTGTTGGCTGCATCAACAGCTTGGTTTCATGAGACTTCTATGAGCACAACGATTGAGCAATTGTTGTCGCAGAAAATTGGCATGGATATCAATTCGATAGGGAAGTTGAGTTTTCAGCGGGTGTTAGCACAGCAATTACAAAAGTTTGACTGTACTATCGATCAATACAGCATTTTAGTGCAGCAATCGGATGCAGTATGGATTTCGTTGGTCGAAGCGATGGTCGTCCCTGAAACCTGGTTT